>NZ_JAUBRN010000140.1:0-2810 GCF_036701875.1 Microcoleus sp. MON1_C5
TTCGCCGCTGGCAAAGTTGATAGTAACTGGCAGATTGTTAATGTAGTCTTCGCTAACAGTAGCGGTGGAAGGTGTATCTAGTTCCACTTGAACGCTGACTGCCCCCTCGCTGCTGCCAGTGCGTTGAACTGTGGCGACTATTTCGGAAGTGCCACTCTTGCCCTCGTCGGCACTGTAGCTAGAGGTGCTGAATTCTAAGATACTGGGGGTTAATGTTGAGGTAATTGGAGCGAGTGAGGTGGTGAAATTGGCGGCTGTGATACTGCTGCTGTTAATATCTTTTAAAATAGCGAGATATTCGCCTGTCACGTTATCTCGCACGATCGTATCTCTGGCAAAATCCCCTGTTCCTTGAGAGATATTCAAGTCTTGAAATTCCAAGCCTCTATCGAGTCCTATTAAGTCTGTACCCAGGCTAAAGTCGGTAATCAAGTCCGCATTGGCAAGAGTAGAACTGCCGGTATTAACCGAATTATTTTGTACTCGGCTGATGACAAAAATGTCGTCACCATCGCCACCGCTTAAAGTATCGGCACCGCTATCTCCAAATAGGACATCATTGCCTTCATTTCCAGATAGCAAATCATTTTCTTTGCCGCCGCGGACAACATCGTTTCCCTGCCCTCCTTCGAGGGTATCATTACCGTTATCGCCAAACACCCAATCCTCGTTTGCGTCGCCTTGAATGAGGTCACTGTCTTTGCCGCCGTAGAGGGTATCATTGGCTTGGTTGCCCAAGATGTAGTCCTTACCTTGGTTGCCAAAGATTTGATCGTCCCCTTCTGCACCAAACAGGGTATCATCGCCTTGTTTGCCAAAGAGCGAGTTACTTCCAGGAAAGCCAATTAAAACATCGTTGTTGGGGGTACCTTCGAGTGTAGCCATTTTTTTTGATAGATGGTAAGTGATGGTTGTGGCTCTAGCGCGGATCTCGCGGGTTAGGGGTAGCAATCGCGATTTTCATCGCGCGTAGTGCGATATTGCTTCTTAGAATCTATGACGCTGCAAACTTTATTAAGTTTCGCAGTTGGGCTGCCCAAAGCAAGTGCGTAGGCTTTGCTATCTACTACTGTTTTGTTTAGCTATTAAACTGGTTTCATTGAGCCCGCGTCAAGGCGCGAACGAGCAACTTTACGTCATCCTATCGGTTGGCGATCGATAATAAACAAAATTTATTGTCTGGCGCGCTTAAAAAAAATCAGAGCGAGTTCGCGGCTGCAACGAAATTTCAAGCGTTAGTCCGCCTTCTGCACCACGTTGACAGGGCACACTGGTGTCACCCCACCCTACTAAATCTTAATTCTCGATCGCCCCCAAAGCGCACAGGGTTGCTTTCGGTGCCTGAGTTATGCCGTCACTCTTAAGTTGACAGCTCTCAACATTGCAACGCATCCTACAGGTGTTAAGAAACCAGAGGAGACTCGAAAGCGCCGATGTCAATAATTCCCCCGCTAACGCGATTAAAAGGAGAGATACCCCGCTGGTCGTAGAAGGGAGGACCGATAAAAGGTCCAGAGGTTAAAACAAAAGCTGGGTCGCCACCATTAATAGCGGGACTACCCGGTTGCAATGCCCGAGTCTGAGTCGGGCCGCCGTTATTTGTCAGCGGGTTTAGTAGAGGGTCAATAGGTGCAGCAGCAGTGCCAACTCGATCGCCGACAGCAGTAAAACCATTGCTGCCAGTACCGTCGCCAATTAAGTTGTAGCCACCGCTGGCGAAGCTGCCGAAAACGTCAGGGCCAGTGGCCGCAGTGTTCTGAGCGACGATAGTATTTTTGACATTCAACGTGCCGCCGTTCCATATACCACCGCCACTTCCAGGGACAGGTATAGTGATGATAAGAAAGGGGTCGGTGGTCGAGGGGTTTGCTATGTTGCCCGAGAGAGTGCTGTTGGTCAGCGTTACCGTGCCAGCTTGGTTATAGATGCCAGCACCGCTGCCACCTGGCTTGGTTGCTTGGTTTCCAGAGAGAGTGCTGTTGGTTACCTCTACTGTGCCGTTATCGTTATAAATGCCACCACCAAACCCAAAAAAACCACCCACTGTGTTACCAGAAAGAGTGCTGTTCGTCACTTTGACTGTGCCACCCTCACGGTTATGAATGCCGCCACCACGGCCACCGCCCGCATCGTTGCCAGAAACAGTGCTGTTTGTCACCTCCACAGTACCGCCTTGGTTAAAGATGGCACCACCATCTACTGATTCCGGAGACCCTCCGGTAACTCGGATTCCAAAGTTGCCAGAGAAAGTGCTGTTTACTACTTTGACTGTGCCTGGGCCATTGTTAAAGATGCCACCGCCATCGCTAGCCCTGTTGCCTGAGAAAGTGCCGTTCGTCACGTTTACTGTGCCGCTATTGTTTGAGATGGCACCGCCTCTGCTTGGTCCGGCTGTTCCGGGGGCTGAGTAGCCACTGTTGCCTGAGAAAATGCTGTTAGTCACATTTACTGTGCCGCCCTCATTGTGGATGCCACCACCACTGGCGATGGGCTCGGAGAACATTAAGAAACGGCCAAAACGGTTGCTAGAGAAAGTGCTGTTGGTCGCATTTACTGTGCCGCCATTGTTGTAGATACCGGCGCCCTGGTCAGGTGTAAAACAATCTGTGATCGTTAATCCGTTACTCAGATTGACTGTGCCACCGTCGTTATAGATACCGCGGCCCCCAAAACCATTGATCGTGAATCCGTCAAAAGTCGCACTGACTCCACTGTTTACCTTGAAAAGGTTCCCCCGCCGCACTGTCAGGTTGCTAGAACCAGTGCTATTAGTAATAGTGACATCGCCGCTAATCTCAGGCAATACTCCT
>NZ_JAUBRN010000141.1:0-2754 GCF_036701875.1 Microcoleus sp. MON1_C5
AAGTCTCTCTTGATGTTGACCATATCAATTCGATTAGTCATTTATTACTTAAAGCATAAAACTGTGCCTATTACTAGGTGAAATATGTTTGTTCCTTGCAGGCGTGCTATCGATAGCATACCACAACTGTGCAATGCCCTAACTTGAGGCGTTTAGGCATGACTTGTCCTCGTTGCACTCGCTTACGCTCTTTCAGTATATCATTCCGGTGCAACCGGAATTGATATAACTTCGGCTCAAACGCTAATCTGTACTTTTAGGCATCAGATGTTCAAATATTTGAACATCTGAACATCTAAATGTTCGCCGTGGTTGTCGTTATTGAACGGTTGGAGGTATTGAGCCACCGACAGTTCCTGAGCTGACCGTAATCTAAGTCTTAAACATTCAAACATCTAAATGTTTTACAGGCTGTCGTCGGGATTGAACTGTTGGAGGTATTGAGCCACTGACTTCTCCACCAGCTCGCTCATTTCCTGACCTGATTGCGCTGCTGCGGATTTAAGTTGGCGGTGCAGAATTTTGGGCAGATAAACGGTAGTCCGAACAAAGTTGGGGTCTTTGCTTTTGGATAGCGCCACACTAGGTGAAAGGTCAGGTTCACCAGGCTTGAGTTTCTTGGCCTTCAGTAAATCATCAAAGCGACTCATGGCAGTATCTCCTTTCCAACAGCGGTGTAGCACCCCCAAGCAGCTTTAGCATAAGGGTCTTTGATAGCGCTTACAGGCACCCCGGCGAGAGCAGCTTTTTGAAATACCGCCAGCCTCCTGATATCAGACTTGAAAATGGGCAATCCCGCTTTTTCGATGGTTGCCCTAGATTCAGCCCCGACTTTACTCGGAGCGGGCGGAATGACCGTAAGCAAAATGCGGTAATTGGATTGGAGAGAATAGAGAGCTTCCACCATTTGCAGCATAGCGCTCAGGGCCATAGCATCGGGAGAGCTGGGCAATATCAGCAAATCGCACCCTTCAGCTAGAGTTTTCAGGTCTTCTGGGGTAGGTCGTGCAGGCGTGTCGATGACGATATGCTCGTAATCCCTGGCATATCGCACGCCTTGCTTTTCATCGACCACTTTGAACGGGAGGAAACCGCGAGCCGCCCAATCTAATGCACTGCGGTTGAGGTCGCCATCTACCAACAACGCGGGTGCTTTGGTCTGCAAATAAGCTGCTAAGTGCAGCGCTGTGGTTGTCTTCCCGACTCCGCCTTTAAATGAGGCGATTGTCACAATCATAGGTAAGCCTGTTGAGTCCATCAACCAGATTTTACCTTTTAAACATCTGAATGTCTAGATATTTGAATGTTTAGATGCTTGAATTTATAGAAAAAGCCATCCATATTCTCTACGCTCAGAAGTGCAGCCAGAGCGATCGAATCCTTTTTCCAAATCTCCAGTACATTTGCACTTTCAAAGAAGTAGCCCGCTTGGAAGATTACCGGCCACTTTTAGAGCGTTTCAAATCTGTGCCATACCGCCATCGACAAACAGCTCGATGCCGTTGACAAAGCTGCTGTCGTCACAAGCGAGAAAGACAACGGCTTTGGCAATCTCATCGGGCGTGCCGACTCTTCCCAGAGGGATGGCGCTGACAAAGCTGGCTATGAATTCCTGTCTCTGCTCATCACTCAGTCCCAGGAGATCGTGAGCAGGAGTAGGAACAACGCCAGGACTAATGACGTTAACCCGGATTTTGCGCTCTTTGAGATCGAGAATCCAATTACGAGCAAACGAGCGCACGGCGGCTTTGGTAGCGCTGTAAACACTGAAGGCTGGGGTGCCTACCGTAGTGCTCTGAGAGGCGTTCAGGATGATGGAAGCGCCCAGGGGCAACAGAGGCAGTGCCTTCTGTACGGTGAATAGCAGACCTTTGACGTTAGTGTTGAACATTTTGTCAAAGTGTTCTTCGGTGATTGCTCCGAGTGGGAGGAGTTCTCCACCGCCAGCATTAGCGAAGATCACATCAAGATGTCCTTGTTTTTGCTCGATAGTGGCGAACAGGCGATCGAGGTCTGCCAGATTGGAGACATCGCTCTGAACACCCGTGACGTTTTCACCTATCTCTTTGACGGCAGCATCCAGTTGAGTTTGACGACGACCTGTGATGAAGACATAGGCACCTTCGGCGACAAAGCGTTTAGCAGTCGCAAGACCGATGCCGCTAGTGCCACCAGTGACAAGAGCGACTTTTCCTTCTAGTTTTTTCATTTTGGATAAGTCCTGTGGTATTGCACTCGCTGCTTACAACTTGAAAACAGCATATTTAACTCTTCGGTCATTGTGGGATGAGCCAAAACTCCATCGTGCAGAACGATGTGCGGCATCTGAGCTTGCATCACCATCTGCACCGTCAAAATCACTTCACCTGCTTCATGACACAAAAGCGAGCATCCGAGAATCCGACCTGTTTCAGTATCCACGATCACGTTCATCATTCCATCGGTTTGACCCTCTGTTTCCGCTCGCGTAATGTCTGCGGCATCCAGCTTGCTACTTGGATGGCATAATAATACCCTTATTGCTGTGCTTCGGTTTCGGTCAGACCTACATGAGCCAGTTCTGGATGGGTGAAAAGGCAGGATGGAACCATCAATCAAGTTCGCTTTGACAATCCGATAATCGTCGAGTACCACATAGGTGTATTACGGCCCCCATTGATATCGCCTAACGCCCAGATATAGCCTTTCTCATAAAGATGAGGTACAATAACAGCAGTGAGTAAACCAATTCCAAAGATTTTCTGATGTAACTTC
>NZ_JAUBRN010000057.1:0-42845 GCF_036701875.1 Microcoleus sp. MON1_C5
CCCTCATTCTCTCCTTAACGGTGGCTCTAGTTTTTCTTGGGCCACCGTTCTCATCTTTAGTTAGTCTAAACTACAGTTATGAGGGCCGAAAGTCTAAATCTATACCAAAAGGCAGTTGTCGCTGTTACGATCGAGCTACAGCGTTTAACGAAACTATGGCTAGTAAATCTCCCTTGCCTTTACTCTCAAACTTATACAAGCATCTACTGAACTCTCAAAAACGGTGCAAACCGTTACTGGTTGTAACAACAGTTATTTCTCTGAGCAGTTCAATTTTAGTAGCGACTGTTGCCAACTCCTCGCGAGCAGTGGCTCAAGAAAGTGAGGGATGCTTCATGCGGAGCTCGTCAGGCCGAACCCTCAACCTCAGCCAATCAGTCTGCGGTTTTCTCCCCAAAGAATTGACGCCCACCACTTCGGCGGCGGCAAAGTCGGGAGTGTTTCAGGCAAAAATCAAACGCCGAGAGGCTAATATCCCGGTCATAGAAGTCACGTTTAACGGCAAACAAAAGTTCGAGATGATGGTAGATTCTGGAGCTAGTGGCACAGTAATTACACCAGCAATGGCTAAAGCCTTGGGCGTTGTTCTCCAAGGAACAGTGCAAGCACAAACTCCGAACGGAGTGGCTACTTTTCCCCTCGGTCGTTTGACTTCTATGGAAGCTGGGGGCCTGGCAGTTAACAATGTAGTTGTCGCCGTCTCGCCGTCGCTAGATATCGGACTATTGGGTCACGACTTTTTTGGTAATAAAGATGTGACTATTAAGCAAGATGTCATTGAATTTCGATCGCGCTCTTAAAAACAACGAAGAAGGAAGAGGGAAGAAGTAAAGAAAAATTGAGAAGTAAAGAATTTTTATTGTTGGTTAGTTAAAACAAAAAATTCCTTCTTCCTTCATCCTTCTTCCTTCCGTTACATCCGTTACATCCGTGGCAAAATCCGTTGCCGAACTTCCCTCTTCCTTCATTTCAAAAACTCAATCAACTGCTGCAACTTCAACCAAGATTCGCCGCTCAATAAAATGTCCTTAGCCATAGAAACTCCTGCTGCGTGGGAACCCATAGGAATTGCACCTCCCACCTGAAAAGCCAAAGACGCATTCAAAGCTACAACATCCATTTGTGCGGGCGTACCTTTGCCTTGCAAAACCTTCTGCAAAATCTCGGCGTTTTCCTCAACATTTCCGCCTTTTAACGAGCCGATCGCACTTGGTGTCAATCCTACCTTTTGGGGGTCTAAAGTAGTCAGTTCCACTTTGCCATCCGACAAAACGGCCAAATCAGTCACATCTCCCAACCCCGCCTCGTCCAATTTTTCTCTGCCGTGAGCGACTACAGCTAACTCAGTCCCCAACTCGCCCAAAGCTTGGGCAATAGTTGATACCAGACTAGGATCGAACACCCCAATTACCTGCCCTGTAGGGCGCATAGGATTGACAAGGGGCCCTAAAAGGTTAAAAACAGTCCGTACCTTCAAAGTGCGCCGGAGCGACGCTACAGCCTTAAGTGCGGGATGCCACCCAGGCGCAAATAAAAAGGTGATGCCTACTTCGTCTACCGCAGCTTTTACCTTCGCTGCATCGGCGTTGAGGTTGACTCCGAGTGCTTCCAACACGTCAGCAGAACCCACTTTGCTTGATGCGGAGCGATTTCCGTGTTTGGCGACTCGAACTTTGCCGGCGGCGGCCACAAAAGCGACAGCAGTGGAAATGTTAAACGTGGATGCGCCGTCGCCGCCGGTGCCACAAGTATCAATTAATTTGAGATTGGAGATTGGAGATTGGGAATTGAAAACGCTCTCCGACTCACCTGCAAGCGACTGAGAACCCAATACCTGAGCCATTCCTACCAATTCTTGGGCAGAGATGCCTTTGGCTTGGATGGCCGCTAAAATTGCTCCTGAGAGGACGGGGGGAATAGCTTCTGCTAGCCATCCCTGCATCAAGTCGGCTGCTTGGGCGCGTGAGAGAGATTGTCTGTCTAATAGTTGTTGCAGGAGGGCTGGCCACACAGGAGAATCCGCCGTCTGGGTTGAAGCAGGGGATGACTCTGGCGTTGCTAGGAGAGGATAATCTGTCATTTATTAGTTTCTAGTCAAATTTAGCTCGATCGAGCTTTGCGGCCCAACCGAGAATCGATCGGGATTTTACCAGACTTGCCGACCACATTTTGCGCGATCGGGCCCAGATTTTTGCCCAAATGCCAGCACCGCTACAGAATTTTTCCGCCCGCAGCAGCAGAATATGAATTTTTTGATACAACAATTACCCTATTGTTGTGCCAACTTTACATACAAACCCCAGATCGTACAACTGCCAGCAGTCTGCTGTATTATCTATCAGCAATAATACTTAACAGTATCTCAGAGCACCCAAAGACCGATAAAAGTTTCCGACAGGAGTTGTGGAGAGCAAAAAATTTTAGATTTTAGGAGAGCCCCAGATTCATCTGTGGAGTCAATTATTTAATCTAAAATCTCAAATCTCCAATCGACTGACAGCAAGGACAGCGAGCGTTTAGCTCTTGCAGGCGGGTTAGTTGCCTCGGCTAAGAGTCGATCATTCTCTCACCCAAATCCTAAAAATAGAGTCTTGCGGTTGTAGAAGTCGCTGCCTTTTATTCTTGTAACAACATCCTTGCTACTAACTTATTTCAGGGTATTCAACGGCTAATATATTCAGGGAGATTTCAAAAAACGGGTTTTGCTAGAACACCTGCACCGCAGGCAGAGCGATGTGCCACTGCGAGCGTGACAGCCAGTCAAGCCTCAAATAAATACCCGATCAACTAAACTTTCTGCAGCAACCACTAATAACTAACAGCCCGGTAGGACAGATGAATAAACACACTCGTCTCCGGCTGCGACACACCATCTTTCAGCCTAACTAACGGCTCAAATTTAGCAGGCGGTAGACCAAAAATATTCAACTCATACACAAGAGCAGGGTATTCACAAGTGGGAAATCAAAAACTAGGAAATAAAACGATAGAATGCCTGAATGTCGCGGAGGCACTGCACCAAATGGAAGCAAAATATTATAGTATGTTTGAAAATGCTGTGTCGGGCATTTTTCAAACAACCCAAGACGGTCGCTACATCAGCGCTAATCCAGCTTTGGCTCGCATCTACGGATATAATTCCGCCGCAGAATTGATGGGCTGTCTGACTGATATCAGCGATCAACTTTACGTCAACCCCGATCGGCGCGATCAGTTTGTTTCTGCTTTGCAAGAACAGGGCATCGTATCGGATTTTGAGTCGCAGATTTATCGCCGAGACGGAACAATAATTTGGATCGCGGAAAATGCGCGGGCTGTCTGCGATGAAGCGGGTAAATTGCTCTACTACGAAGGTTTTGTAGAAGATATCACCCAGCGCAAGCAAGCAGAATCTGCACTTCGAGAAAGCGAAGAACGCCTGCGCTTAATAATTGAAGGGGTTAAGGATTATGCTATATTTATGTTAGATCCGGCTGGGTATGTAGCTAGCTGGAATTCGGGTGCCGAACGCATTTTTGGATACAGAGCGCATGAAATAGTCGGCAATAATTCCGAGTGTTTTTTCACGAAAGAAGATCTTGAAATTGGCAAGCCCCGAGAAAAATTAATCAGGGCAGTGGCAGAAGGTCGATACGAAAATGAAGGCTGGCGACTTCGCAAAGACGGATCGCGATTTTGGGCGAATATTATTGTTACTCCTTTGCGCGATGAAAGGGGAAAGTTGCAGGGTTTTTCTCAAGTAATGCAGGATATTACTGAGCAAAAGCGGGCGGCTGAGGAAAAGATGCAGTTGATTGCTTCTTTGCAGGCGTCGGAAAAAAAGTTTCGCACTTTGTACGAATCGACGACTGATGCGGTAATGCTGCTAGATGAAGAGGGTTTTTTGGATTGCAATCCGGCAACTTTAGAGTTATTTGGCTGCAGCACTCTATCGGAGTTTTGCGGCAAGCATCTTTCGGATTTCAGCCCGCCGCTGCAACCGGACGGACAAGATTCTCTGAGTCTTTATAAAGAGCGAGTTAATACGGCTGTGCGATCGGGAAATTGCCGTTTTGACTGGCGGCACTGCCGTTTGGACGGTTATGAGTTTCCGGCGGAAGTGCTGCTAACTTCTATGGATATTGGCGGCAAAATGGGGCTGCAAGGCGTGGTGCGCGATATCACTTATCGGGTGCAGGCTGAGGAGGCCCTGAAGCAGGCTAACGAGGTATTGGAATGCCGGGTTAAAGAGCGGACAAGTCAGTTGGAAGAGGCTATTAAAAAGTTGAGATTGTCGGAAGAAAAGTTTTCTAAGGCTTTTCGCTCAAGTCCCGATTCGATGATTATTACTACTTTTTCAGAGGGTCGTTTTATTGAAGTTAATGATAGTTTTTTGTCGATGACTGGTTACGCTTTAGAAGAAACGACTTGCAATACAGTACCGGGGTTAAATATTTGGGTAAGGCCTCAAGACCGACTTAATTTTAGGCAACGTTTGCACGAACAAGGTGTGGTTCGCAATCAGGAATGCGAGTTTCGCATGAAGTCTGGATCGGTGGTGGTGTGTTTGCTGTCTGCAGAGTTGATTAATTTGGACGGCGAACTCTGTATGCTAGCGGTGATGACGGATATTACCGATCGCAAACACGCCGAAGAAGCCCTACGGGAAAGCCAGCGGGCGTTGGCGACGCTGATGAGCAATTTGCCGGGAATGGCCTACCGTTTTCGCAACGATGCCGATCGCAGTATGGAGTTTGTCAGCGAAGGTTGCTATCAGTTAGCAGGCTATTCTCCTGAAGAATTTATCGGCACTAGGGAAGTTTCTCTATCGGAATTGACTCACCCGGACGATCGCGATATTTTGTGGAATGCCGTACAAGTTGCGTTGCAAGAAAATCGACCCTATCAGCTAAATTACCGAATTACTTCTAAAAATGGGGAATTAAAATGGGTTTGGGAGCAAGGTTTGGGAGTGTTTTCCGACTCGGGAGAGTTGATAGCTTTGGAAGGCTTAATTACTGATATTTCTGAGCAGAAACGCAGTGAAGAAGCTTTGCGGCGATCGCAAACAGAGTTAACCCAACAAAAAATTCAGCTCGAAAATACTTTGCACGAGTTGCAGCAAACTCAAGCCTTATTAATACATACTGAAAAAATGTCTACTCTCGGTCAAATGGTAGCTGGTGTTGCTCACGAAATTAACAATCCCGTTAGCAGCGTCTGCGGCAATCTCGTTCACGTCGGCCACTACACGGAAGATTTGCTGACTTTGCTCGATATGTACCAGCAGCACTGCCCGCAGCCGCCGGCCGCAATTCAAGATAAAATTAAGGATATCGAGCTAGAGTTTCTGCTAGAAGATTTGCCGAAAGCGATGTCTTCGATGCAGGTTGGGGCCGATCGCATTCGGGAAATTGTGCGATCGCTCAGAAATTTCTCCCGCAAAGACGATTCTCAAATGAGCAAAGTTAACCTGCACGAAGGGATTGAAGGAACGTTGCTGATTCTGCAAAGCCGCCTGAAAGCCAGAGGCAACTATCCCGAAATTGCGGTAATTAAGGACTATGGAAATTTGCCTTTGGTTGAGTGTTATGCTGGGAAAATCAATCAGGTATTTATGAATTTGATCGGAAATGCGATCGACGCGATCGAGGAATACAACGAAGGGCATTCAGTTGGCGAAGTCAAACCTAACCGCAGCAAGATTAAAATTAGGACAGAAGTCCAAAACTCCAATGCTGTAATTAGGATTTCTGACAACGGCCCCGGTATGCCAGAAGAAGTTTCCCAGCAGTTATTCGAGGCTTTTTTTACCACCAAACCCGCCGACAAAGGCACCGGTTTAGGCCTGTCAATTTCCTACAAAGTTATCCAAGAACACGGTGGCACACTTAGCTGCGTGTCTGCACTCGGCCACGGAGCAGAGTTTATCATAGAATTGCCGATCGAACAACCGATCGAACAACCGATCGAACAATCCTAAAGTGCGATCGGGGCGATCGCATTTCCGATAACGAGTCGCGGTTTGTAGTGAGGACTAAAGTTCTCATAAAACTCGATCGGACTAAAGCGGTAAGGTGCGGTGTGCATGGAGCCCTACATATAGAAATTTTGCATAAGTTCTGTATTGCTGAAACCCTAGCTTTTATTGCTTCTTGCTGCCATCAGTTACATCCGCCCTTGCGAATCCGTTGCCAAACTTCCTTCCATCAGTTACATCCGCCCTTGCGAATCCGTTGCCAAACTTCCTTCTTCCTTAATTACACCTTTCCAAATAAATTCGAGCCACATTATCCCCCGGATTTTGGCGCAAACAATCCGCAAAAAGTGCCGAAGCTTCCCTAAAACTGTTCATATTGTACAAAGACAAAGCCTCAATAAACACTTGCAAAGTCGCTAACTTCCCCGCTTTAACTTCCGGCAAATCCGCATCAAAAACTTCATAAACAGTCACCCATTCAGACTTACCCTTAACCTGAACTTTATCAATTACCCGAATTGCATAATCACCCGGATTTCTCAAGCGATCGAAAGTCTGCTGAGTAATTAACAGCGATACCCCATAATTTTTCGTCAAACTTTCAATCCGAGAAGCCAAATTAACCGCATCGCTAATCACAGTACCGTCCATCCGGCTTTTTCCGCCCACTATACCCAGAATCAAAGAACCAGTATTGATTCCCACCCCAATCTCAACGGGCACATAACCCACAGAAGCGCGATCTCGATTGTATTCAACAAGAGTATGCAGCATCGCAATTCCCGCTTTCACAGCATCATCCGCCCCCTCGCTAAACAAAGCCATAATTGCATCGCCAATATATTTATCAATAAACCCCTGATTTTCCAAAATCAGCGGTTCCATTCGACTCAGATAAGAATTTATAAATTTGAAATTTTCTGTCGGTGTCATTTGTTCCGAGAGAGTAGTGAAATCGCGGATGTCAGAAAACAAAACCGACATTTCCAACTCCACCGCTTCTCCCAATTTAATATCAACAATACTGTCACATCCCAAAAAAGCTAACAACTCTTTGGGTACAAAGCGACTTGTCGCCTCCGCAATTTCTAATTCTGCATCCAGTGAAAGTTCCAAATTGCAATTGACCTCAAAGAGATCCTCGATGAACTTTTGGCGTTCTGCCTCAGCTTCTTGGCGTTCCGTGATATCTTGAAGAGTGGTGATAGCATAAACAATATTTCCTTGTTGATCGTAGATTGGAGTAGCGAAGATTTCTAGGGGAATAATCTTGTCGCCTTGATGAACTTCTGCATCGTCAGCCGTAGCACTTTCTCCCTTCAACGCGCGCACGCTGGGCAAATTTTCCGTAGGATAATTTTGATTTGTGCCTGCTTGATAGAGTTGATAAACCTCTGACAATTGCTCGGAACTCGTCTCCGGCACAACTCCTTTACCAAATATCTCTTTTGCTTTCCGATTGACGTAGTAAGGTTGGCCGTCCGCATCCAGCACACCTACACCAATCGGCATTGCTTCCAAAAACTGTGTCAAGCGATTTTCGCTTTCATGGAGTTTGGCAATCAGTGCCGTTTGCTGGCTGTTTAACTCGGCTAACTCCTGATTCATTTGCTGAAGTCGGGCGTTTTGTTGTGCCAGTTGTTTATCTTGAAGATAACTATTTAGCGCTTCTCTAACCGTCAATTTCAAATCTTCAGCTTGCCAAGGTTTGGTAATATAACGATATAGGTTTGCAGAGTTGATAGCATTGGTTATCGCCTCAATATCTGCTTGCCCCGTCAGCATAATTTTTATAGTTTTAGGCGAAATTATATGAGCCTGTTTCAACAGCTCGTCTCCCTTCATGTCAGGCATAATGTGGTCGGAAATAATTAAAGGAATTTCATCCCCATCCTCTAGCAATTCTTCAATTAGCTCTAATGCCTCTTGCCCACCTTCAGCAATTTCGATTATATAATCATTGCCAACAGCCTCTTGCAGTTCTGCTTTGAGGCTCCTGAGTACAGTTTTCTCATCATCGACACAGATAATTACCTGTTGACTCATAGTTTAGATAAACCAGATTTAATAGTTTCCAGCAACTCGGATTCTAACCAAGGTTTAGATAAGCAAGAATGGAGGTTAGCCTGTTTTTTCGCTCGGTCAATTGCTACTTCATCGGCTTGACCTGTCAGCATAATTTTTATAACATGGGGGTAGTTTTGGTGAATGCGAATCAGCAACTCATCTCCCTTAATACCGGGCATTAACCAATCACAGATAATCAGAATAAGGGTGATTTTTTCGTCATAGAGTTCGCTGATTACCTCTAAAGCCTCCTCAGCATCTTCTGCTCCTTCGTAGGTGTAGGCATTCCCAAATTCTGCTGCTAGCTGCGTCCTGAGACTGTCTAATACCATTCTCTCATCGTCAACGCACAAAATAACTGGTTTCGACATCTATTTTTTCTCCTTTTTAATTGTTATTAGTAGCAAAAGTAGTCAAAGTAGTCAAAGTAGTAAAGTATATTAGTAGACCCCATCTTATCTGAAGATGTCAGTCTATTTTAAATTTGAGATTTGAGACTTCGGCGTGAGCGCTCAGTCGAAGGATTTTAGATTGACTCCACAGATGAATCTGGGAGCTTGAACAAGGGTCTAAAATTTTTGCCTCTCCACGAATCCTGTCGGGGCTTGTATCCGTTTTTGGGCGGGGTCACAAGTCAACTGCTCGCCCCATCCTCTCCCCCTCCCCCCAGTCGCCGAAACGAAGAAACTTATATGGGTAGTAGCTTAGCTGAGCATAGCCCATCGTACTGCTGTTTTACATCCGTTTCCGGTTCGATCGGAGTTATGGGCCTCAAAACGCTTTAATTTTTGAAATCCTATCAATGGGGTAGATTGCAGCTTAGGCGCAACCAAGCAAAATCCGATCGGCTTACTACCTTATATAGTTTGCGAGTTCCTTGACCTGCTTATACAGCGCTCATTGGCAGAAAAACATTAAATGTAGTTTTGCCTGGAATTGATTCTACTTCAATTTTTCCCTGATGTTTCTCAACAATCTTCTTGACAATATCGAGTCCCAATCCGCTGCCTTCTCCTGCCAATTTAGTAGTAAAAAACGGGTCAAATATTTTCGCTTTTATCTCTTCTGGTATCCCGTGACCGCTGTCGCTAATGCTAATCTTAGCCTGGTCATCTTCAGTCGTTAACTCAATTGTTAGCGTGCCTCGATAATCCATTGCTTGCAAAGCATTGTGAATTAAATTCGTCCAAACTTGATTAAGTTCGTCTGGATAGCACAGTATCGGCGGGATTTCGGCATAGTTTTTGATGACCTCCACTCCCTGTTTTAGGAGATTTTGATACAGGGTTAAGATTGTTTCAATACCTCCTGTAATACTGGCTGCTGTTTTTTCGCCCGACTGTTCGTAGCGGGCATAAGTTTTTAAGGCAAAAACTACTTTTGATGCTCTGTCTGTGGCTGTGTTGATAGTAGCGATGCCTCTTTTTAATTCGGAAAGTTTGTAGGCGATTTCTAAGAGATGTAAACTATCGCATCTTTGCAACAACGGGACAAAGGCATCTATTTCATTATAAACCCCCATGATCACTAGGCGATCGGCTACGGTATCGGCACTATCAATCTCTAATTCTTGCAGTTGGGTTCTCAAAGCTCTCTTTAATTTGCGTTCTTCTTTTGTTGATAAGCTTGCTTCTTGTTGGAGGGAACGCTGAAGTAAACTCAAGAAATTCTGTGCTTCTTCTGGGGAGAGAGATTGAAAAAGTGCGGGCAACTGTTCTAAAGTTTGATTCAAGAACTTAGAAACATTTCCTGCCGAGGAGCGAATTGCACCCAGGGGAGTGTTAACTTCGTGGGCCACTCCGGCTACCAGTTGTCCTAAAGCTGCCATTTTTTCTGATTGAATCAATCCTTCTTGGGTGGCTTCGAGATTGCTTAAAACTTGTGATAATTCTTGAGTGCGTTCTTCTACTTTTGCTTCTAAGTTGGTATAGAGTTGGGCATTTTCGATCGAGATGGCAGCTTGTGACGACAAGACTTTTAACAGGGCTACTCTGTCGGGAGTAAATGCACCTGTTACCAGGTTATTTTCTAAGTATATTATTGAAATAAGCTGATTTTGTTTGAGCAGAGGAACGCAGAGGATTGATTTAGTTTTATGTGCCTTTATATAAGTGTCCTTAGTAAATTTACCTTCACGATTAGCATCATTTAAAACAACATCTTTGTGAGTCCGACTTACATAATTTATCACTGATAGTGACAGTAAGTTACTGCTTTCTAATGGGATTGACTGCAATAAATTGATGCTGTCGCAATCAACTGCACCGGATGCTTCAATCAGTAGTTTACCATGAGATTCCAACAACAAGTAGCCCACCTGTGCGCCAGCATTCTCAATCATAATTTTCATCAAGTTTCGGAGTAATTTCTCTAGCACAATTTCACCAGCAATGGCTTGAGAGGCTTTGATAACTGTCGCTAAATCTAAAGCTGTACCCGCTCCTGTAGTAGTCTGAGAAGTGGCGATGCTCGTGCCTGTGTTTTTACCAATAGTTCCCGCAGATTTAGCCTGTAATTGTGGATATCTTGCTTCTAAATCCTCAACTTTTGCCCTAGCTTGCCAGCGAGTATAGCCGTAGTGTGCTCCTTTGAGATAGGTTTGGGCAATCTCCTCCATACCGCTTGCCAGATAAAATTCTGCTGCTAGCTCATAGGCTAAAGCTTCATATTGAATATATCCGCTGTCTCTTGCTCCTTTAATCGCTCGGTCGTAAAGTTTTGCTGCTTGCCAATTATCTCCCAATACTCGCGCTGTTTCTGCTTCTACTAGGTCGTATTTATGCTGGAAATTGAACGGGGCAAGCTCTGCCCATTGCTTCATTTGCTCCTGGTTTAATTCGACTCGCTCCAAGTTTTCCATGAATTGGGGAGAATACTGAGCGAGCAGGGCAAGAGAATAGTAGAAGTTATGCACAGCAACATACATAAATCCCATGAGAGAATCTATGTATTCTGCGGCTGCGATCGCATTTTTTACGGCCCCGGCACAGTCTTTGAATAAGTAAGAAAGATTTAGTTTGGCGAGGTAAACCAGACAAAGCAAAGTGCGGTTATTCGTGGCTAGCAAACGGGGAATTATTTCCTCCTCGTTAAAGCTTTCGCCGAGCAAACGAGATGGGGTGGCAGTTGTTTCCAAAAGATTTAAGGTAACTTGCCGCCAGATATTAGTCTGGTAGAGAGCATATTCCTGTTTAAGCTTCCATAATTGTTCGCAGGATTGCTGCATTTTTGAGGCGACAGATTCTAGTCCTTCCCCCGTCAAAAATAGGGTGATACAATAAGCTTTAATACAATAACAGCCGTACTCATTGTCTCCTGTGTCCAGTCCGCTTTTACTTCCCTCTAGGAGCAGAGAAAGACTGCTTTTTTCGGGGTCTTTCCAGTGTTTAACGAAAGAACAAAATAAGTTATAAACTTTCGCTTTTAGTTCTGTAGCATGATATATATTTACTAGCTTCAGTGCCAATTTCCCGGCGTGATATCCAGTTTCTATGTTGCCTTTTCCCGAACAGATAACAGCATACCCAACATAAGCATAAGCAGCCAAGGCTGAATAACCTTTTTGAATAGTCAGGTTAACCATTGTCAACATAATTAACACTAAAACTCCGGGTTTCGCAAATAAAGCTGAGGGAGAAATAGACATTAAAATCCGCATGGCTGCTAGTTGAGCAGGGTCAGTCATTTGCGGGAAGCTTTCTAAGTCCATCAGTGTTGGCAGCTCTACGTTACTATCTTCCGCTCTCGACAGAGAAATTTCCAGTAATTTCAATGCTTCTAAACCCGTTTCTATTGCTTTAAGTGGCTGATTTTGAGCGGTATAAATTTGCACTTTAAGTTCGTAAGCTTTTACCCTGTCTAGCTGATTTATTGCTCGTTCCAATATAACTTCAGCTAATGTTTCTGCCGGGTGAAATTTGGTGTTTAAATATTGAGCCTCTACAGTTTCTTGATAGAGATTGAGGGTTAAGTCATACTGCGTTTGCCAACTTTCTTCGGTTAAGAGGCTTAACCCTGTGTTCAAATATTGAACCGCCGCAGTGTAAGCCGTCGCTGCTTTGGCTTTCTGGCCGGCTATCAAATTTAGTTGGGCAATTTCGTTTCGCTCTTGTTGATGGGTTAGTAGGGGCTGTACTGCCGTGCTTGCCCCTATCCCAAGATTGAGATGATCGACAATTTCAAATATTTTTTTCGATCGTGTTTCGGGCGAACTATTCTTGAGCAACAGGCGACCAATTTGTAAATGGATGGCTTGTTTTTCTGACTCGTCAATCAAAGAATAAGTTGCTTGTTGGATGCGATCGTGTCCAAATTTATAGTGTTGAATTAACAGTTGAGTATCTAATTCTGAGAAAGTAAAAATCAACTCAGACTGAATCGCCTCTTTCAGAGCGGAGAAAATTTCAGCGGGCGATCGCTCGCAAATAATTGATAGAGTGCTTAAGTCAAACTCTGCACCTATACAAGCTGCAAAACGCAATACCTCCTGAGCGGTTGACGGCAGTTTATTGAGTTTGGCAATCATTAATTCTACCACATTGTCAGTAATTGCCCTCGCCTCAATCTGAACCATATCCCAGTGCCAAGTGCGAGCGATAAAATCGAAGCTTAGCAGGTTTTCAGCATATAACGTTTTTAACAACTCACTCACAAAAAAAGGATTACCCCGGGTTTTTTTTAGGATTAATTCTGCTAAAGAGCGAACCGAAGAACCATCGCATTGTAACGTATCAGCAATCAATTCATTGATATGTTTTTGCGCTAAAGGTACAAGGGTAATCTGGTTGACGACAGATACTTGAGCGGAGCGGATTGCTTCCAGAGTCACCATCAAGGGATGGGTGGAATTGACTTCGTTGTCTCGATAAGCTCCAATCAAAAATAGATATTGGGTATCTGCATCCGCCATCATCAGTTGGATTAATTTGAGGGTGGCAGTATCTGCCCACTGCAAATCGTCCAGAAAAATGACTAAAGGATGCTTTTTTGAGCAAAATACCCGAATGAAATTGCCACAGATAAGATTAAAGCGATTTTGCGATTCAATTGCGCCTAATTCCGGCAATGCCGGCTGTTGGCCCACAATCAATGCAACTTCGGGAATTACATCAATAATGATTTGACCGTTAGCACCAAAAGCATCTAATAATTTTTCTCGCCATTGATTAAGCTGTTCTTCGCTTTCGGTCAATAATTGTCGCACTAATCCCGAGAAAGCACTGACAAGAGCAGAGTAAGGAATATTGCGCTGAAATTGGTCGAACTTTCCAGCGATAAAATAGCCTCTAGCCTTGGTTATCGGTTTATAAACTTCGGATACCAGTGCTGACTTGCCGATGCCAGAATAACCAGCAACCAGCATTAATTCTTTACGGGATTGCTGATTATTTTCGGTTTTGCTAACTCGATCGAAGGCTGCTAGTAAATCTGCAACTTCTGCCTCACGTCCGTAAAGTTTCTGGGGAATTTGGAACTTGTCGCAAATATCTTGACTGCCAAGGGGGAACGATTCTATTTTGCCCTTTGTCTGTAACTGGTTCAAACATTTTTCTAAATCTGCTTTGATTCCGCAGGCACTTTGATATCGATCCTCGGCTGTTTTTGCCATCAGTTTGAGTGCGATATCAGAAATAATTGGGGGAATTTCTGGATTAATCTGATGCGGCGGTACTGGTTGTTTTGCGATGTGGCAATGTACCAACTCCAAAGCATCGTCAGCGGCAAATGGAACTTGTCCGGTGAGGAGTTCGTAGAAGGTAACGCCCAAAGAGTAAAAGTCGGTTCGATAATCGAGAGAACGGTTCATCCTTCCAGTTTGTTCTGGAGAAATATAGGCTAATGTACCTTCTAAAATATTGGGATTTTTTAGGGTAGGATTTTCGCGGGTGAAGACGGTAGCAATGCCAAAATCGATAATTTTGACTTGCCCGGTTTCTGGATTGAGCAGGATATTGGCGGGGTTAATGTCTTTGTGGATAATTTTGGCACCATGAATTTGAGCCAAAATCTCTGCTGTTTGAATAGCGATGGGGAGGAAGTGCTGTAAAGATGAAATATTTGGCGTTTCTACAGGGTTATCCTTCAACATTTCTAAAGAAGTGCCTCCATAATCTTCAAAGATAATGACTAGGGTTCTTTTATACTCATGTAGGCTATAAACTTTGAGGAATCCTTCTAGATTTTGGAGATTGCAAGTAATTTCGTATTCCTGCTTGTAGCGGGTAAGTTCAGCAGGATCTGGATAATCTTGCTCGAGCATTTTGAAGATAACAAGTTGATTGTCCTGTTCGCGAATGCCTCGATAAACCGTTGAATTTTGGCTTTCGTAAATTCGATCTAGAATCTCGTAGCCTTCAATTTTTAACATTTTGGGTGATTTTGAGAATGTTAATTTTTATGTAAGGTATGGTAACCTGCACCCTCTTGAACAGTCGCTTTTTTCCAGCGGAATTATGTCTATTTAACCTGACTTGTATTATTGACTACAACTAGCTATCTTCGACAGGGACTAAAAGATTGTCGGTGAAAAGCCGATCGCCCGTAACGTTCCAACCCCAATTTATGTTTAGCAGTACCATATCCTTTGTTGTTTGTCAAGTCATATTCAGGATACTTAACAGCTAAACGCAGGATTAATTCATCGCGCCAAACTTTCGCCACAATACTAGCAGCAGCAATCTGAATCGATCGCGCATCACCCTTAATCATCGTCTCTTGCTCGATCGCCAAATTGGGAATCCTTTGATTCCCATCAACCAAACACAAATCCGGCGTCACCTTCAACTTCAAAATCGCCCGTTTCATCGCCAACAACGAAGCCTGCAAAATATTGAGGCGATCGATCTCTCGCACCGAAGCCACACCAATTTGACAGTCAACCGCCACAGCCCGGATTTTTACGGCTAACCGACTCCGGGCTGCGGCACTCAACTGCTTGCTGTCGCGCACCCCGCAACTTGCTAATTCATCGAGAACTTCGTCGGGCAAAATGCAGGCTGCAGCCACCACCGGCCCGAACAAAGCGCCTCGTCCGACTTCATCCACACCTGCAATTACTAGAGTGTTCGAGGGAGAGGGGGAAAGGGGAAGATGGAAAGATGGGAAGAGAGTAAAAATTTCTACTTCTTCCTTTTTCCCTCTTCCCTCTGACTTCTTCCCTCTTCCCTCGGACTTCATATCACTCATCCACAACGGCTGACGAGCGGCGGCGGCGGCGGCGGTTGATAGCAGGCTCCTCCGGTTCGCTGGGTTCGCTGGGTTGGCTGGGTTCGATCGGCTCATGGGATTCGATCGGCTCATGGGATTCGATCGGCTCATAAGATTCGATCGGCTCATTGAATTCGATCGGCTCATGGGATTCGATCGGCTCATGGGATTCGATCGGCTCATTGAGTTCGCCCATCACATCGCTGGGTTCCTCAATCCGATCAAAATCATCAGTTTCGTCGATCAAACTCTCGCCATAAATTTGGGCCTCATCATCATCATCATCCTCAGAAAAAACAGGCTCAACTACCGATCTTTCTGGATAATAATCCCGTTCCTCAACATTCTCTGCAGGCGCCGCCGCTTCAAATTCAAATTCGAGCTGCTCGAAAGGCGGCTTGTTCGGGGCCACTCCGGGGAGAGTTACCGAAACGATCGCATTCTTAGGATTTTTCACGCTGCGATCGGTAAGCACCAAAGGAGAAACCCCCATCAGAGCATAAACATCCTGCTCCTCTGGCGTCATTTCCACCGAAATCACCTCTGGAGGCTCCACCATCGGCTTCATCAACTCCGACTTAGCCGGACGCACGCGATCGAAGTCCTCGCGCCTGCCAACAGTTGCCATATTCACCAGCCCGAAGCCCTCCGACGCGGCCCGGATGCCGGGGGGTGCCAGATACTCAGAGCGCGTATCCGCCACAGGTGCGCTCGAAGTATTCGGCAGCCGCAACTTGCTGCGTACCGGTTCCTCCTCAGCCGGGAGAGCAAAAGGCTCTTCGCCAATCCGGCGGCGGCGGCGGCGTCTGGTTCCGTTCCCCAAATCCTGATAGCTGGGATGGTTGAGCAAGTCCAAAGGCGAGGCGTTGCTGCCGGTCTCAAAATCCACACTTTCGCTTTGAGGTTCCCAAGCAGCCCGAGCAGGTTCGGGGGGGCGTTCTTCCCGTACCGGGGCAGGAGTTGCAGCCGCCACAGGCGTCAAGCTGCGGCGTTCCAATCCTTCTGGCAAATTCAACAAAACGCGGTTCGAGGTAGCAACAGTGCGATCGGCCGATTCCCGCACCGCTGCGGCGAAGTCTTCTTCTCCGGGGAGTTGCACCAGATGACCCAATCCGCTGCAAGTCGGACAACTGTGGCCGAACAACTCGTAAATATTTTGACCTTGGCGCTTGCGGGTCAGTTCTACCAGCCCCAATTCCGACAGTTGAGCGATTTGCGGCCGAGCTTTGTCAGCTTTGAGAGCTTTATTGAAATGTTCCAGCACCTGCAACTGATCGCGGCGGGATTCCATGTCAATAAAGTCAACAATAATCACCCCGGCAATATTGCGTAACCGCAGTTGTCTAGCAATTTCCGTTGCTGCTTCGCAATTTGTCCAGAGTACCGTTTCCCGAGCCGTCGCCGATCGAGTAAACGAGCCAGAGTTGACATCGATCACCGTCAGCGCCTCAGTCGGTTCGATAATCACATAACCGCCCGAAGGCAAATCCACCCTTGGTCTGAGGGCTTCTCGAATCGCAGCGTTAACCCGGAAAAATTCTAAAATCGAGGCGCGCTCTCGGTGGTGGTCGATCAAAACTCCCGCAGGAAGTTTACCGCCGTTCCAGCTCATCAACTGCTGCTTCACCCGCTTAATTCCATTTTGCGAGTCCACCACAATCCGATTCACGTCACCGCTGAACATATCTCGCAGCACCCGCTGGATAAAATCGTCATCCCGGTTGAGCAGTGCCGGCGCCCGCGAAGTACCGCCTTCGAGTTGAACGGCTTCCCACTGTTTTTGGAGGACTTCCAAATCTTCCATGATCGCTTCTTCCGTCATCCCTTCAGCTTCAGTGCGTACCAGCAGCCCCATCCCGGCCGGTTTCACCAAAATAGCCAGGGCTCTGAGGCGGTTGCGCTCCGCTTCCGACTTGATCCGCCGCGAGAGATTGACTCCCCTGCCGTAGGGCATCAGTACCAAATAGCGGCCAGGCAGGGTAATGTTGCCTGTCAGCCGGGGGCCTTTGCTGCCCGTCGGTTCTTTCATTACCTGTACCACCACTTTCTGCTGGGGGGTCAGGAGTTCTGTAATTGCTCCTGCCGAGCGTTTAAGGCGCAGCGGGCCGAGGTCTGTGACGTGCATAAACCCGTTACGTTCTGGATCGCCAATATTGACGAATGCCGCATCTATCCCAGGGAGTACATTTTCAACAATTCCCAAGTAAATGTCACTGACTTGGTGGCTGCCTGTGGCTACCACAAGTTCTTGGATTTGATCTTCTGAAAAGACGGCAGCAATGCGATGCTGCTCTGCTATAACTATCTGCTTTGTCATTCAATTTCCTCACAAAACTGGCAGCAAGTTAGAGACACTTACGCACTCATAGTGCCTCTGACTTTCACTGTAATTAGTAGTGGCTTGAAGAGTTATTAGCTGTGAGTTGGTGCAGGGTGGAAGAAAATTTAACTGTTGACCGTTCACTGTTAACTGTTGACTGTTCACTGTTAACTGTTACAGATAAAGTAGTTAAACCCGCCCTTACAGAGTTATGAGTTATGCTCAGCAGATAAATCTGAGAGATTGAAATAAGGAGGCTTTTATCGAGTTAGCAATATTGAGATTTGAGTTGAGAATTGCGAAATCAATACTCAAAATTCAACACTTACAACTCTTCCTTTGAACTCAGCGAATAAATTCATTGACACCGTACCAATTTCTTAACACACAACTTAACACTACGAACTGATAACTCCGCTTGCGTGGTGGTAGAGGGCTGGTTTTGAGCGAAAGTAGGTAGGAGTGAAAGCGCCTAGACTTTTGTTGAATTCTTGTGCCATCGCACTCAACATACCCCAGCTTGGCATTCGACTGCAACCTCCGCCCCTGCCAAGCCTAAAACCTCGTCAGTCGATTTTAGATTTTAGATTTTAGATTTTAGATTTACTCCACAGATGAATCTCGGAGATTGAAATTTAGTCTAAAATCTAAAATTTTGGTTCTCCACGAATTAAGTCGGGGGCTTATCTCCGTTTTTTGACGGGTCAGTCGATTTTAGATTTTAAATTTTAGATTTTAGATTTACTCTACAGAGGAATCTCGGAGATTGAACTAGAGTCTAAAATCTAAAATTTTTGGTTCTGCACGAATTAAGTCGGGGGCTTATTTCCGTTTTTTGACGGGTTAGTCGATTTTAGATGTTAAATTTTAGATTTTAGATTTTAGATTTACTCCACAGATGAATCTGGGAGATTGAACTAAAGTATAAAATCTAAAATTTTTGGTTCTGCACGACTTAAGTCGGGGGCTTATCTCCGTTTTTTGACGGGTCAGTCGATTTTAGATTTTAGGTTTGAGATTTTAGATTTACTCCACAGATGAATCTGGGAGCTGGAACTTTAATCTAAAATCTCAAACTTTTGGTTCTCCACGACTTAAGTCGGGGACTTATCTCCGTTTTTTGACCCGTCAAAAACATCTATTGTTGAATACCCGCTCTGCGGTTTGAACCGTGAGATTTTTGAATAAGCCGACCACCGACAACCAGTCGATCGATCGAAATTAATCGCTAAATTTGGTTCAGACCCCGCTCCTGCGGGTTTGGCGCTAGATTTAGCCCGTGAATGTACAACAAAAAGGCTTGAAGTCTTGAACAGAAGCAATTTGCACCCAGCCCGCGTTGCTGGTTGACGAGGGCGGCGAGCGACTAAAGCGCTCGAGCCGCCGCGGCTTCCATAACAAGCGATTATAGCGTGAAACGACACATCCCGATCGAGAGCCGAAGGTGAAATATTCCACCACGGCTTCCCTATCTTAACCATAACCCAGGATTAGCTGACTACGCTCAACCTGCAGAAGCTGAATTTCCTGCTGGCTGACTTGTTCGAGCATGAAAACAATATGTTCGGGCTTTAGCAAGTTGCCGTCGCTGCGACAACTCCCGATAAAGCGCAAGACGGCTCTACCTTCGGATGTAGCACCAGAGGCTCTTGTGCTGCTGTCTGGTTTCTGCTCTACAAGTTCTAGTTTGTGCAGCCTTTCGCGCAAATTGACATTCTGCGTCTTTCCCGACTTAGTAGTATGCACCCGCCAAAAAGCCTCGGTTTCGACGATCGCCTTGACCCAAGCTTCCCAGTTGGCATCAGGAGCCACGGAGACAGGAGCAGCATTTTCCCGGTCTAATTCACCATTTTCTGTCAACGAGCCTGCGGAGGCCACAGTAATTACGTACTCCGCTGCTTCTAACAACTGGTTAGCAGAAGGAGCCTTGAGATCGATCGACTCAACCTTGTAAATCGGAATATTTTCCGGCAGCTTAGCGGCCAACTTTTCCCGAAAACTCTCAATATCGATCGGCTCAGTGAGCTCAAAGTCGGCAATTTCCCCAGTGCTGGTAACACCCAGAGGCAGAGCATTTGCCAGAGAAATCCGAGGGTTTGGGTGAAACCCGCCGGTAAACGAAATCGGCAAATCGGCTCTGCGGACTACTCGATCGAACAAGCGGATCAAATCCAAATGACCAACCAAAGCCATATCGCCCACCTTCCCGAACCAAACCCGCAAACGCTGTTTCCGCTCCGTATTCGGCACAAACTCCCCAGCAAACTCAGGAATTGGCAGTGCATCCACAACCACATTGTGTCCGAAATCGGTGCCGCAAACCCCGCAGCGCGAACACCCTTCAAAGGAACAGTCAGGAACCGTCGCTGCTTCTAAAGCCTTTTGCAAGTCAATTTTCAGCCAGTTTTTGTCGATCCCCGTATCTAAGTGATCCCAAGGTAAAGGTTGATCGAGAGAAAGGGGGAGACTGGGAGAGGGGGAGAGTGGGAGAGGGCCAGAAGTGAAAAAATCTTCCTTAATTTCTCTTCCTTCTTCCTTCTTCCCTCTTCCTTCTTCCTTCTCCCTTCTTCCGACTTCCATCGGACTGACATCCGTTACATCCGTTACATCCGTTACATCCGTTACAGAATCCGTTGCCGAACTTCCTTCTTCCTTCTCCTCTTCCTTCTCAAAAAGATTCCACTCGCCGCTTTCGACTTGGCGGTATTTCCAGGTAAGGCCCGACTCATCGATCGCCTGAGTCCAAGCTTTGTAAGCCTGATCCAAGCTTTCCCACCACGCATCCATACCCGCGCCAAGTTCCCAAGCGCGGCGGACTACAGCAGCCAAACGTCGATCGCCCCGTCCGACAAAATCCTCCATTGCCGAAATCCGCACATCAGTGTAATTCACCTTGACGCCCCGCATCCCCCGAAATTCTCCCTTCAGGAGTTTTTGCTTGCGGGAAAACTCAGCAGTAGAAACCGAGTGCCACTGAAAAGGAGTGTGAGGCTTAGGCGTAAAATTAGAAATTGTCAAGTTAAAATTCAGTCCCCGGCGGCCATCGAGCCTGCATTCCCTGTGCAGCCAGCGGACTGTTTCGGCGATGCCCACAACATCTTCATCGGTTTCTCCGGGCAAACCGATCATAAAATACAGCTTGATTTTATCCCAGCCGCGATCGACCGCAGTTTTGACACCCCGAAGCAATTCTTCGTTGGTCAAACCTTTGTTAACGATGTCGCGCATCCGCTGAGTACCAGCTTCCGGCGCAAAAGTCAAACCGCCTTGTCGCGTACCGCCGAGAATGTCGGCAATATTATCGTCAAATCGGTCAACCCGCTGGCTGGGTAGAGACAGAGAAATATTTTTATCTTTCAGGCGATTTTTGATTTCCATCCCGACTGCTGGGAGTGCCAGATAGTCGGAACAACTGAGGGAAAGCAGGGAAAACTCGCTGTGCCCGGTGGCTTGCATCCCCTGTTCGATCGCCTCTACGACTTGTTGCGGTTCGACATCGCGCGCGGGGCGAGTCAGCATTCCCGGCTGACAGAAGCGACACCCGCGGGTGCATCCCCGGCGGATTTCTACTGTCAGTCTGTCGTGTACTGTCTGGACGTAGGGAACCAGGCCGATCGAATAAGCTGGTATGGGAGTTGCCACGCGGCGCAGAATTCGTTCTGGAACTTGGGGGCGGTTGGGATGAACAGAACCGTCGGCCGCCATATCGTAGAATTGCGGGACGTAGACGCCGGGAATTTGCGCTAAATCCAGCAGCAATGCTTCTCGGCTCAAATTATTTGTTTTGCCTTCTGCCAAAATCAAGCCAATTTCTGGCAGCAATTCTTCTCCATCTCCCAAAGCGATGAAGTCAAAAAAGTCAGCGTAGGGTTCAGGATTGGAAGTTGCCGTTTGCCCGCCAGCAAAAATCAGCGGCATTTGACCGTTTTGGCAATTTGTCGCTCTTTCTTGCCAAGTTAGGGGAATGCCGGCTAAATCCAGCATTTCCAGAATGTTTGTGGCTCCGAGTTCGTAGCTGAGGCTGAAGCCCAGAATATCAAATTCTGTGAGCGATCGCCTCGATTCTACGGCAAACAGCGGAGTTTTGGTCGATCGCAGTTTTGCTGCCAAGTCAGGGGCGGGCAAATAAGCCCGATCGCACAACTGTCTTGGCCCTGCGTTCAAAATGTTGTAAAGGATGATGTGCCCCAGATTGGAAGCACCAACTTCATAAACTTCTGGGTAAGTGAGAACCCAGCGCACCAACGCCTCGTCCCAAGGCTTGTGCGTAGCTCCCAATTCGTTTCCCAGATAACGAGCAGGCTGATTAATGTCTGCTGTAAGTAATTCTTCGACTTTTACTGCCACGGCTCGACTCGCTAAATATTTGCGACTCTTAAGCAGCCTACCTTAAAATCTGCCAACACGCCAACGACAGTCGTCTGTCTTTTCGGGCATTTAACCGAATGTGCTGTGTTTTGTTGCCTGTTCTCCTGGCCTAGGAGGCTCTATCAGTGTTGTTTTACGCAGGAGTTTTCGGCATCAAAGCTATCGACATTTTCAAATATTTCAAAAACTCGATCGAGTTGGCTGAGTTCCAGAACCATCCTAATCCCGGGGGATACCGAGCACAGACTAAAGCTGCGGCCCATTTTTTTCGCCTGCTTGAGGCCTGAAACCAATGCCATCAAACCGGCACTGTCAATAAATGTTACTGCGCCCAAATCTACGAGTACCGCTACCACTCCGGGGGCTGAAATTGCTGTCGTTAGTTGCCGTCCGAATTCTCCGCAGGTGGCTGCATTCAGGTAGTCTAGGGGTCGAATCACCGTAATTGGTTGTTTATGGGCAAGAAGTGTCTGCATATGTCAAACCTATGATTGCTACGTATTTTCAACTACTGTGCTGGACGGATGTAAGCCTAAACCTACTTGATTACTCTGAGCCTAACTTAATCTGAGGCAAACCGACCAGTTGTTTTCAGTAATTTTACGTAATCTTTATTTATTGACTCTTTTTTATGAATTTTTGCGTAAGATTTGGCTAGGAAACGTAAGCTACTATACTATTTTTTATTTATGCCAGCAGGCGCAAGTCTTGGTAACTGTAAAAATTGCGATCGACTTTGCCCTAGCTGTTCAATAAAACTGAACAATGTAATTAAAATCACTGGTTAGTTCTGATCTAGATCACCTGTTTGCTCGACACTTCAGAGGAAAATTAAACTGTACGGAGTTCTCCGACTTACTATGCAAGCAACTCATGCTATCCGTCAACTTGTAGAAAAAGCCCTCTACATTAAGCAGTTGACGCCTGACATTGAAAACGAAATCAACTACGAGCTCACCCGTTTGGGATACATCTCGGATATTGATTATGAGGCTTTAGAGTTATTAATGGATGAAATGGATGCCGGCCGGGTGCAATTGGTATCTAGCCGTCGCTAGTGGGAAGCGGGCGACCAGTCCACATCCAAGAACCCAAAAATCCTTGCACGGCGGGCAATAGAGGAGTGTTAGAAGCATTTATGCCGGCTGAATATTTCTCTAATGAAGCATCTCGTTGCTGAACTTGATATTTAAGGAAATAGTGTTAGGGGCGATCGTCCCTGCGCCTCCGATCGAAAGCTAAAAACTTTGACTTAAATTAAATTTATAACTTTTGGGGTATGACAAATTAGGTTAACTGTAACTAAAATTCATGCTTAATTAAGCAGCTAATTGCTGAACTTGATATTTGAGGAGAGACTGTTAAGGGCCATCGTCCCTGAATCTCATACAATTTTAGATTTTAGATTTTAGATTCTAGATTTTAGATTTTAAAAGTCGGACTACTGATAATTATCAGGGTTTGGAACTTTTCTACAGTTGCATTCTTTTTAGAAACTGTTGTCAGTATCAAAAACTACACACTGTGATCCCAATTAAATATATAACTTTTGGGACTTGACAAATTATTTCTAAGTCTAATTCATAATAAAAAAAGTTTTTCGGCAGGATTAGGACTAAGGGCAACTGTCACAAATAAAGCTTAAATTTTAAGTATGTAGTTGCGCCTGTACGCTCTTTCCTCAGCTAAGAGCGCACAACCGCAACTAGATATTTTTGTTTAATCTACCAGTTGGGCTTAGTCCTAAGAACTATTATCCGATCGCTCGAATGCAAGAAAATTGGTTTGTAGTTAGGATTTCCGTCCTCGCGGAGTCAATCTAAAATCTAAAATCTAAAATCGTTCGATCGCCCCACCAAACTTGCCACCACCGCCACCAACTCAGCAGGCTCGATCGGCTTGGGCACGTAAATTTGAAAACCTTGCTGCAGTGCCCGTATGCGTTCCTCTACCTTACCAACCACCGTGAACGCCAACGCCGGAATTTCCCTGTCCACCATCCGCGATCGCACTTGTTGCAGCAGAGCCTCTCCGTCAAGCGCCTGTATCCCGATATCGATCGCCAACACATCCGGATTCAGCCTTTCAATCGCCTCCAACGCACCCTTTCCAGAGCTAGCCGTCTCCACCTGGGCCCCGCAATCTTCGAGCACGGTAGAGGCAAAATCCAGGGAATCCGCGTCGATATCGACCACCAATACCCGCACTCCAGAAAGATTGCTGTTGACAAAAGACTCCTTTACAGGGGCTCGCGCCTTGCTTGGAGGAATCGCCAACTCCCCGATTCCCGCCACAGAAAATCCGCTGTCGCCAGGAAGCTGTTGAATTGGCAATCTCACTAAAAACCTCGAGCCTTTTCCCTTCCCGGCGGATTCGGCTTGCACCGTCCCCCCGTGCATTTCCACAAAATGCCGCACTAGAGCCAAACCCAAACCCAATCCGTTGTACGATCGCCTTGTAGAGCTGTCAGCTTGGCTGAACCGCTCGAAAACGTGCGGCAAAAACTCTTCTGAAATCCCTTTTCCCGTGTCGCTAACCTCTATTTCCACAGTAGCGGGCGACAATTTTTTACAGCAAGCGGATTCCTCAGGGGCCAAAGTCCCCTGCATCTTTCGCACCCCCACCTTCACCTGTCCGCCATCGGGAGTAAACTTAATCGCATTCGACAGCAAATTCCAGGCTACCTGCTGCAACCGGCCCGAATCGGCAAAAATCCGCCCGGTAGTTGGGTCGAAATCCGTCACAATTTCAATATTTTTGGCGGCAATCGCGGGCGCGAGAGTATCGATCGCAGCCTCAACAGTCGAAATCACATCCACCCACCGCAAATTCAGCGACAGTTTCCCGCTAATAATCTGGGACACGTCTAGCAAATCCTCGATCAGAGTTGCCAGCGAGCGTGTATTGCGGTCGATCGTTTCCAGAGCCCGAACAGTCGTTTTTTCGTCAAACTTGCGGTTTCGCAGCAGTTGCGCCCATCCCAGCATCGCATTCAGCGGCGTCCGCAATTCGTGGGACAAAGTTCCTAGAAACTCGTCTTTAATCCGGTTCGCCCGCGCCAATTCCTGAGCTCGATCCTCCAGTTCTCTTTCCAACTGCTTGCCAACCGTCAAGTCGAGAATAAAAGCCACAGATTCTTGCCGCTTTTGTGCCAGCAAAACATATCCGATCAACACCGGAATCCGGCTGCCGTCTCTCCTCCAGAATTCCTTTTCGTAGGGAGTGCAAGCCCCCGTTGCTTGTGCCTCTGCCATCCCTTTCTTGTCGAGAGACTGGTACTCCGGCGGCGTGATGTCTATCGAGTTTAATTCCCCGCGCTGCAAGTGTTCCCGCGTGTAACCAACTATCCGCAAAAATTCATCGTTGGCATCGAGGATACCGCCGTTTACATCCCCGAAGATAATTCCTATTAAGTTAGCTTCTGCTAACATTCTCAGCTTTTCTTCGCTAGCTTGGAGTGCAGCTTCTGTTTGCTTGCGATCGGTAACGTCTTGGATGTAAGCCGACAAACCAGAATCGGAAGGATAAAAACGCATCTTCAACCACTTATTCCATAACGGTACGAATCCCTCATACTCGTTTGTTACTTTTTCTGCTAATGCTTTGGTAGCCATTTTGTAAAACGGTAAATCGACCGCCCAGGGAAATATATCCCAAAAATTTTTACCAATCAGTTCGGCTTTTGGTCTGCCTAACAGCTCAATAGCTTGGTGGTTGACATAGGTATAGTTCCAATTTAAGTCAACAGCGATAAAAGCATCCGTAATGCTTTCGAGAATGTTAGTAATTTGATCGTTTGCCAATTGCAGCGCTTTAGCAGTTTCTTCTGCTTGCAACCTCGCTGCTTTTTCGCGGGACAAAGCAGCAGCGCGTTCTTGTTCTGCCTGTTTTCGCTCGCTAATATCGATGTAAGAACCGATGTAACCTGCAAAAGTGCGATCGGGCCTGTACCGGGGTACGCCTGTACCCAAAACCCAGCGGTATTCGCCGTCATAGCGTCTCAGGCGGCATTCGAGCCGGTACTCGCTGCCAGCTTTGAAGGCTTTTTGGTAAATATCCAGAGATTCTGGCAAGTCATCTGGGTGCAAGTTTTCCATCCAACCCGTGCCCATTTCTTGCGCCAAAGTTCTACCGGTAAACTCCAACCAAACTTTGTTAAAGTAATCGCCAAGTTGGTCAGTGTCCGACATCCAAATCATCACCGGCGCCGTATCTGCCATAATCCGAAATCGAGCTTCGCTCTCCTGCTGCTGTGCTTCGGCTTGCTTGCGCTCGTTCCGTTCTTGAACTTCCCGCAGGGCCCGCTGAATCGACGGCACTAGGCGTATCAAACGGCGTTTGAGAACATAATCAGTAGCGCCGCTTTTCAAAGTTTCGATCGCCACTTCCTCGCCCAAAGTAGCCGAAACAAAAATAAACGGCACTCCCGGACAATTAGTGTGGGCGATTTCCAGTGCAGCTATCCCGTTAAAACCAGGCAGCATATAATCTGCCAAAATAATGTCAAAACGTTGTTTTTCCAGCGCCGCGGCAAAGTCTTCTCGATTTTCCACACACACCAGAGAAAATTCGAGCCCGCCATCCTTTAGATATGCCTCGATCAGTTCGGCATCTAGGGGACTGTCTTCTACTAAGAGGATACTAAGCGTTTTCACAAAAATTCCTTTTACTTAAATATTAATTATCGGATAGAAAATTTTATCAGGCTGCGGCTTTAAGTGAACCCCAAAAAATTATTGCATTTTGAATCGCATAAAAAAATGTAAAAATCAATTGGTTTCATTAGTTGAGCATTCATATCTCAATCCTAACTTCTAATCAAGTCTCTTGCTGCTTGCCGCGAGGTGAATCCCGGCTCTGACTTAATTGGCTAGTACGCTTGTTTTTCCTTAAGTTTCGTCTGCTTCCAAGGAATCGGCACCGCTGGAGTTTTGCTTCTATGCAGCAGTTTAGCTATACCCTGTTGAACCAATTGTTCCGCGCTTCTGGCTAGAAACAACTAGCTATGTAGTAATTTATCTCGCTTGCTACTAACTACTGCTACCTCGTTTGGCAGATTCTTTTTTTTGTAGTGATGCCCGAGTTAATGCTATATTGCTTTGCCGCTGCTCTCAAACTCGAATTCGCTTGAATTCTGCCCTTATTTCCTGAATATAGATCGATCGTGTCAAAAAAAGTCAAAGTTGCTGGTCTGTCTGCTTTACTTTTTGTCGGGTTTGCCTAAGATGCAACACTTGCAGGGTAGGCAACTGTTGCCTTGTCGATCGCTGTAGGTCTTCAAGAAGAAAGTAGCTTATACCCATAAATGTCATAGTGCATCTATCCAAAGATATATTTTTGGATAGACACTGCACTCAACCTGCATAGATTCCCCTGAATTCGGTACAACGAAGTGCCACCCAGCCGAAAATCTGAGAAAGCTCGATCGACCAATTAATTTCCTATACAAATAACAGAAAATTTTCTCTGGACTCGCTAAACTTGCACTCCCAGGCTGCCTCTGAGCGATCGGCTTATTGATTGAACCGACCCAAAGTGTCTTAAAATATACAATACGGTGAGCTGCTGCACAGCCTGCATATATTAAAACCAAGCGCCAACTTGCAATAATTCTTTAAAATAGAGGTACAGCACCGGCGATCCCTAACTCTTCCCCCTCAGAAAGGGTAGGGTTTAGCAGAATTGAACACGATCGTCTATGGTGACTTCCAGTAAAGCCCGTGCAGTTGCTTTAGTCTCAGCTTTATTCAGGTTATTGGCAACCAGTTACGAGGAGATTTGACCCGCCGTGCTCCAACGCATCAAACAAGACTTAAAAAACGACCTGATCGCAGGACTATTGGTAGTGATACCCTTAGCTACCACCATCTGGCTGACAATTACCGTCGCCAATTGGGTCATCAATTTTCTCACCAAAATTCCCAAGCAGATCAACCCTTTTGACGGACTCAACCCGATTTTGGTGAATCTGCTAAATCTTTTAGTAGGTCTGGCTGTACCCCTGCTGAGCATATTAGTCATCGGTTTAATGGCCCGCAACATTTTCGGCAAGTGGCTGCTAGACTTTGGCGAACGGCTGTTGCAGGCAATTCCCCTAGCCGGTTCGGTGTACAAAACCCTCAAACAACTGCTGGGAACCATCCTCAACTCAAACGACAAATTTCGCCGCGTGGTGTTAGTGGAATATCCCCGGCGGGGAATCTGGACGTTAGCATTTGTGACCGGTACGATCGAGAGTAACGATATCCCACCTCACCTTTCGGGTGAAACCCCGATCGGCATTTTCATCCCCACCACTCCGAACCCCACTACCGGATGGTACGCTATAGTCCCGGAGGCAGATTTAGTCAATTTGTCAATGTCGATCGAAGATGCCTTTAAAGTCATCATCTCTGGCGGCATCGTCAACCCCAGCAACTCAGTTCCAGTAACCCCCGAAAAAATCAAGGGCAAAACACTCGAACCCTTGGTATCCGAATCAAGATACCAGGCTGTCCCAGTCGAAGAAGAGTAAACGAAGACATCAATCTGTAGGTCAGGTTTAGAGAGCATCTCAATGAGAGTAAAAAGCGTTTTTTAGGAGTGCGATCGGGACGCCCGCGATATATATATGTAGCGGGCGTCCCGCTCGCACTCCTGTAAAAGCAAAACTCAGATGCTCGCAAAGTTTAGCGGGCTTCAAATTCTAAACTTTACTTTCCCAATAACAGATAATATCTGTCCAAAACCTACCCAGAAACAATCGTGACTCAGGGCGGGTTTTTTGCGAGTTTTTCTGCTAAAGTCCAAGTCTATGCTCTGAACCAGCACCTAGCAATCTCAAAAATTCCGAAATTCCTAAAGTCCCAATTCCTATCTAAAAAATATGAAAAAAGCCCGCGAAACAGCACGCGAACTCGCACTCCTCGGGATCAGCCAACTGCCGGCGAATCCAGAACTCTTAGAAGCCAAAAAACTGCAAGATGTTCTTCTCGCCGCCATCCGTACCCTGACAACAGAAGTTCAAGAAGCCCTAGAAGCAGCAGCATCCGAAGTGCAGCGGAGTAGCGACAAACTGCTTGCTAGCGAAATCCGCGCTGCCGATATACAAAGTGCTAGAGCAATGGTGCGGGAAGCAGTCGAACTCACCCAAACCGCAATCAACCGTCTCGGTTCAGCAATGGAGTTTCCAGAACTGATCCAGCTAGCCAACCAGCAAGATGTCCGCACCTATGCTTTGCAAATCCTGACGAAAGTCAGCGCCAACCGTGTTCAAATTGATGAATTGCTCTCGGAAGCCCTTGTAGACTGGCAAATAGAACGGTTGCCCCGGATCGATCGAGATATCATGAGAATCGCGATCGCCGAAATGCTATATCTCGCCTTACCCGAACAAGTCAGCGTCAACGAAGCCGTCCAACTCGCAAAACGCTACAGCGGCGACGAAGGACATCGCTTCATCAACGGAGTCCTCCGCCGAGTAGTCGATAAAATCAAGGCAGAAGTTGTTAGTCAGTAGTCCTTAGTCCTCAGTCAAGAGTCTGTAGGGTGCTCTTCGGTGCACCTTACCAAGAGTCATGAGCAATCCGCAATTCGCAATCCGCTCTAAACTAAGGACTAATAACTATATTCCCAATTTCCTATGGTATTTAATTGGTTTCGTCGCCAGTACAGCGAAAGCAAATCTTCTGAAACAGAGGCAACCCCGGAACAGCCGCAAGATGAGTCGGTAAAATCCGCACCGGTTGAGCCTCAAACAGATGCAACAGAGCAAGGCTCTCCTGCTGTAGCCGAAGATTATCTCAATTGGGCAAAAGCTGCTTACAAAAATATTCAAAAACAGCAAAAACCCGAAACAGAAGTTTCCGAGACAGCAGCGCCCGATGTTCCAGCAGCCGAAGCAGAAATCGCGACAGTTGCAGAAGTTGCAGAACCGGCGACGATTGAAGCAACGGAACCGATCGAACTTGAACCAGCACCCACAGCACCAACTGTTGCAGAAGTTGCAGAACCCGCGGCACTTGAAGCAACCGAGGCGATCGAACTCGATGCAGCCAAGCCAGCAGAAATTGCAGAAACTCTGCAACCCACAGCCGGGGCGATCGACATTGCACCTATTGCTCAACAATTAGAAGTTACAGCAGAAAATATAGAAATTGCCGAACCTGCAAGGGAGGTTGTAGAAACCGAATCACTCGCATCCGAGGGCGAAGCAGCCGAAGCCCTGCCGTTTTGGGCCAGAGCTCAGGCCGATCGCATGGAGCGCATCGAACGCCTCAAAGAAACCGCCCTTGAAGAACCAGAAGTAATTGCAGCCGCCGCCGAGAGAGCGGCAATTATCGAAGAAATTCCCGGTTTCGCCTTTGACGAAGGGTTCCTGTGGTCATCAGAAATCTTAGCCAGTCAAGGCCGCCGGCCAGAACAAGTATCCGTCGAAGAAATCACTTGGCTGCAAAAACTGCGGAAAGGCTTAGAAAGAACTCGTCGCAGCTTAATTAATCGACTAAAGGCGATCGTTGGTCAAGGCCCGCTCAATCAAGACGCGGTAGCCGAAATTGAGACTCTGCTACTGCAAGCCGATGTCGGAGTCGCAGCCACCGACATCATTATCACTCGCCTCCAAGAAAGGCTCAAACAAGAAGTGCTGCCGCCAGAACAGGCTCTAGCCTACCTGAAAACCATCCTGCGCGACATTCTCGACGCTCCCTGTGCCGAAACCGCCGCCGGCAATCCCGCCTACAGCCTGACATTTGCCCCGGAAAAAGACACTTTTAACATCTGGTTAATCGTAGGAGTCAACGGTGCGGGCAAAACAACGACGATCGGCAAACTTGCCCATATTGCCCAAAAATCCGGCTACAAAACCCTAATTGCCGCCGCCGACACTTTCCGCGCCGCCGCCGTCGAACAGGTGAAAGTTTGGGGTTCCCGCAGCGGGGTCGAAATTATTGCCAACCCGGGGAAAAATACCGATCCGGCTGCTGTCGTGTTTGATGCGATCGCCGCTGCGGGCGCCCGAGGCACAGAACTCCTGATCGTAGACACCGCAGGCCGCCTGCAAAACAAAAAAAATCTGATGGACGAATTAAGTAAAATCCGTCGCATTGTAGATAAGAAAGCCCCAGGCGCTACCGTAGAATCTCTACTGGTTTTGGATGCCACACTGGGTCAAAATGGTTTGCGACAGGCAGAAGTGTTCGCAGAATCAGCAAAATTAAGCGGAGTAGTATTGACAAAACTCGACGGTTCTGCTAAAGGTGGTGTTGCCCTAGCTGTAGTGCAGCAGCTTGGTCTGCCAATCCGCTTTATTGGAGTTGGGGAAAGCATCGAAGACTTGCGCCCGTTTTCTAGTTACGAATTTGTGGAAGCCCTACTCGATTTTAGATTTTAGATTTTAGATTTTAGATTGATCGGGTATCTGTGGTCGTCCCGATTTTTGGAGGCGGATACAGAGGTTCAAAATCTCAAATCATTAACCTCAAACTACCATCGCAGGACTTGCGCCGATCGCCACGGGTGGCGAGTGAAAACTAAATACTTAGAAACAATACCTTCCCCTGTTCTTGCTGGTTTGGGTTCAAAGCGCCAGTAGTGTGTCAAATTAAGCTCAAATTTAGTATCAGTCTGCTGTCTGATTGCACAGTCTTCTCGATCCCCCTGGCCCTCCCCTTAAGAAGGGCGACAGCAAATCGTTAAAGTCCCCCTTCTTAAGGGAAGCCGCTGCGGTCTTGGGGCCCCCCCAGTAAAGCAAGCGGCGTGGATTTAGGGGACTCTAGACTCAGCTATAAACGAGATTGCTTAAGAATTTCAGAGTTAAGTTGATACGAATGTCCCAGTACCTAACCTACTTGCTCAAACCAAACTACTTGTTCTAAAAAAAACGGGTTTCTGTTCAAGTGACCCCTAAGTCCTCAATCATTCCTCCTCCCTCTAAGATCGAAAATCACAAATTTAAAATGACTGCTGTGCCTTTGCCTCGCCCCTCACCTCAACCTGCTGACCGCCCTTCGGGTCGCAATTCCACCGACGCGACGCCAGTATTTGCCCTCAAAGAACTGGTGGCGCGTTTGCACCGATATCAGCACAACGTTCAAGATATGTTGGGTTCGCTGGGATTTGCCCTGCGAAGTTTTAACAATCTCAACCAATTTTTAGAGTTGGTGCCTTTGGTGGCGACTCGCGTTACGGACGCCGACGGGGGAGCTTTAGTGCTGTTCAAACCCAACGGTCAAGTCAGGTTCCAGCAGTTGCACTGTCAGGAAGGACGGCAGTGCCAAGATATGCGAAAAGCGCTGGAAATAGCCACCAGGCAAGCTACAGCAGGTGCGGGCGCGAATGCTGCATCGTTTTCGGAAACCTCTGGGCAAACTTCTAGTCTAGACCTGCAAGTCGGTCGTTATTTGGGCCCGGATGTTCATTTGTTTGGGGCGCCAATTTTAGTCAACAATTTGGAACGCGGACGCCTTTATGTTTTTAGCAGCGATCCGCAATATCTCTGGACTCCCAGCAGACAGAAATTAGTTCGGTTGGTGGCGGATCAAACCGCCGTGGCTATTTGCAAAGACGAACTTACTGTTAAGTTGGCGGAAAAAGACCGCTTAGACAGAGAGTTAGAAATCGGGGCGGAAATTCAATTGCGGCTGCAACCCCGCAGTTGTCCGAAAATTCCCGGTGTTGACGTGGCCGCCCGCTGCCAAACTGCTAGCAGAGTCGGCGGAGATTATTATGATTTTATTCCCGCTGACTATGACCCGATCGGCAAGGAGAATGAGGGGGAAAACCCCCCATCCCTAATTAAAAATCTCAAGTCCAAAATCGACAAGGGCCGCTGGAGCATTGTGATCGGCGATGTGATGGGTAAAGGAGTACCGGCTGGCCTGTTGATGACGATGACACGGGGTATGCTGCGGGCGGAGGTTTTGAACCGCCACTCGCCGTCGAGAATTTTGCAACATTTAAACCGGGTTATGCACGCGGATTTGGAAAATTCCCACCGTTTTGTGACTCTGTTTTATTCGGAGTATGACCCGAAAACTCGCGTTTTGTCTTACAGCAATGCAGCTCACCACCCGCCTTTGCTGTGGCAAGCTGCAACTAATACGATTCTTCAGCTCGATACTTTGGAGGGAATGTTAATTGGCCTGGATGCTGATTCGCATTATCAAGAAGCTCAAGTGCAATTGCAGCCAGGAGATACTATTATTTATTACACAGACGGATTTACCGATGCTGCTAATCAAAGGGGCGATCGCTTTGACGAGGATAACTTGACCTCGGCTTTTCAGTGGGCCTGTCAAAATTACCAGCAGTCTGAAGAGATTTTGGATTATTTGTTCGATCGCGTACATCAGTTTATCGGCATCGGCAATCGCAACGAAGATGACATGACACTGGTTGTACTTAGGGTAACACCTTTAGGAGGAGAAAATCACCATGATAGTTAATTTAATCGCGGAAATTACTGCTGGATTAACCAGCTCGATTAATTGGAACGATGTCGTTCACGTGTTAGTTTTGAAATCTCATTTGAATTCGACGGTAATTTTGGGTCAAAGTTACGACATTTTTACTAATTTCCAAAAAGCTTGGAAGAATTTTGTTGACACTGGTCAAATAGGAGCTTTTTTTATAGGTATTTTTGTTGGCTGGTTCTTTAAAGGGATTTTTCGTTAGAGTTATTGTCGAAGAAGCTATCGGGAAGGGATGTAAGATTTAAAAATTTTGTAGCCACAAATTCACTTCTTTCGGATGCAGCAAAAGTTTCCCAATTTTGTAGTCCAGAATTCAGTTTTTTTGGGTCAAAAGATGTATAAAAAGTTTGTAGTCAGAAATTGAGTTTTTTATTGCCGAATTGGGAATGGAGGACTAAAGTGCTGACTACAAACCGGATGAAAGACTAAAGTCTTTGCTACAAACCGGTTTTTATAGACTTCTGCAAGAGAGATACAATCTAGTTTTAGCTTGAGCAATGACAACACAACAAAAAACTTGGAGTCAAAGATTTGAATCGGCGCTGCACCCGGCGATCGCCCGATTCAATGCTAGTATTGGCTTCGATATTGAATTGATTGAGTACGACTTGACGGGTTCTGTCGCTCACGCTAAAATGCTGGCAAAAACGGGGATTATTTCCGCAGCAGAAGGGGAACAGTTAGTCAATGGTTTGGAACAGATCCGCCGCGAATACCGCCAAGGACTTTTTGTTCCGGGAGTTGATGCAGAAGACGTTCACTTCGCTGTAGAGAAGCGACTGACGGAGATCGTGGGGGATGCGGGGAAAAAGTTGCACACGGCCCGATCGCGCAACGATCAAGCCGGCACTGATACTCGCTTGTATTTGCGCGATCGCATCGCAGAAATTCGCGAGCAATTGCGCGAATTTCAAGGGGTTTTGCTCGATCTTGCCGATCGTAACGTGGAAACTTTAATTCCCGGTTACACTCATTTGCAGCGCGCTCAGCCGATCAGTTTGGCTCATTACCTGTTAGCTTATTTTGAAATGACCGATCGCGATTGGGAACGTCTCGGCGATATCTGCAAGCGGGTGAATGTTTCGCCTTTGGGTTGCGGCGCGCTGGCGGGGACGACTTTCCCGATCGACCGACATTATACGGCAGAACTATTGCTGTTTGACAAGGTTTATGCTAATAGCTTAGATGGAGTGAGCGATCGAGATTTTGCGATCGAATTTCTCGCAGCAGCCAGCTTGATTATGGTACACCTGAGCCGCTTGTCAGAAGAAATGATTTTGTGGTCTTCTCACGAATTTGGATTTATTACGCTCAAAGATAGCTGCGCTACTGGTTCTAGTATCATGCCCCAGAAAAAAAATCCCGACGTGCCGGAGTTGGTGCGGGGCAAAGCGGGGCGGGTGTTCGGTAACTTGCAAGCCTTGTTGGTAGTAGTGAAGGGACTTCCTTTGGCCTACAACAAAGATTTACAAGAAGATAAAGAGGCTTTGTTTGATACCGTAACAACGGTACAGGGTTGCTTGGAAGCAATGACGATTTTGCTGCGGGAAGGAATCGCGTTTAACGGCGATCGCCTCGCTGCTGCTGTTACGGAAGACTTTTCTAACGCTACAGACGTAGCCGACTACTTGGCCGCCAAAGGCGTTCCCTTCCGGGAAGCTTACAACCTTGTCGGCAAAGTCGTCAAAACTTGCCTTTCGGGGGGCAAACTCCTCAAAGATTTGACACTTGAGGAGTGGAAAGACTTGCACCCAGCCTTTGAGACAGACATTTACAGCGCGATCGCACCTCAGCAAGTGGTGGCGGCTCGCAATAGTTACGGGGGTACCGGGTTTGAACAAGTGAGAAAATCACTTATCGCTGCGCGCGATCGACTCGCCTAAACATCATTGAATTATTGGACAAATTCCGGCTGGCTATCTCTACGAAAGAACGATCGTGTTTTCCACTCTGGTTCTAAGTTCGGCAGATAGCCTCAGCAATTAATCTTCAGCAGCAGCCATGTCTTTGTCTCTGCCGCCGCTCATGGCGCCCATGCCACCGCCGTTGCCGCCGTCAAATCGTCTTCTCTTGTTGGAGAACATATCTTGATTTCTCCGCTTGCGAAACTTGCGAGCGTATGCTTGATTTCGTTGTGCCTTCTCTTTCTTGAGATTGCGGCGCTTAGCCATTCTGACCTCACTAATAAACATTGACAGTCCCCGGGCTTTCACGCCCAGGGATTCTTAAGGTTGACACTCCGTGCACTCTTGGTGACTGAGATTCTTGGTTCAGCGAAGTCACTTACTGGCGACAGGATTGCTCCCGCCAAAATATAGGTGTCTTCTCCCCAAGCGTAAATTCCGGTATGCCCTACCGTACTCGATCAGTTCTCTTTATGTAGTTAGGTTTTCTTCAAATTTAGCTTTCCTAAACCGCAACACCGTTAGGTGTGACTACGCACTCAACTAATCCAGTTAAGTTTTTACGTTGGCTAGTTATACTCAATTTTAGACCGATGACGATCATAGCACACACGGTACAAGACCCAGAAAAAAGAACACCGGGATTCAAGTCGCTGGGAATGCGAACCCGATGGGAGGCAAGGTTTTCGCTCTTGCCGAGTATTTTTATAAACTCTTGACAAAATACCACAAATGACCATTTATCCCGGTGACATAGCTCCTGTCTTCAGCCTGCCCGACGCGCAAGGTAATGTCGTCAGCCTTGGAGATTTTCGAGGGCGGCGAGTTGTACTTTACTTTTATCCTCGGGACAATACCCCAGGCTGTACTAAAGAAGCTTGTGGCTTTCGCGATATTTACTTAGAGTACGAGTCGCGCAATATTTCAGTCCTCGGCGTCAGTACAGACGGGGCAGGGACCCACGCCAAGTTTGCAGCTAAATATCAACTGCCTTTTCCCTTGCTGTGCGACTCAAACGCCGAAGTCGCTACCGCCTACGGCTGTTACGGACTCAAAAAGTTTATGGGAAAAGAATTTATGGGAATTACTCGATCGACTTTCGCGATCGACCCAGATGGTAGGATTGAAAAGGTTTATCGGAAAGTCAAACCAGAAACTCACGCGGCGGAGATCCTAGCAGACTTGCCAGAGCTCTGGCGTGAATGAAAAATTAAAAATTAAGACTCCGGAGCTCCAAGCTAGGAGGCCTGAAGTTATTATCTCCTAAACAAGCTTTTGAGTTTATGCGTCGATTGTGGCAAATTGTACAAACTGTGCTGGGACTGATTTTTCGACATCCTGTCACTGGTACTGCGGTGATTCCCGTATTGCCTGACGGGCGAATTGTGTTAATTCGCCGCCGCGACAACGGTCGCTGGGCACTGCCGGGAGGTATGGTGGATTGGGGAGAGGATATTCCGACAACTGTGCGGCGGGAATTAGCAGAGGAAACAGGACTCGATTTAGTCAAAATCCGCCGCTTGGTGGGTGTTTATTCGGCTGCCGATAGAGACCCTCGCCTGCACTCGATTTGTATCGTGGTGGCTGCAGAGGTGCAGGGCAATATGCAAGTTCAGGATACGCTTGAAGTCAGCGAGGTTGAGGCTTTTTTGCCCGCATCGCTGCCGGAGGGCGCGCTCAGCCACGATAACGACCAGCACTTACAGGACTATTTTCAAGGCCTGACAACTTTGGCGTAAATCGGCGGGGCATCCAAATTTGAGAAAAGTCGGAAATTACCTCGCCGTCAAAAATTGTCTGTGATGACTGTGGAATTAATTTTTAATGTTTTCCTACTTTTATTCACAATCTCTGAACATTAAATTAATCATCTTTTTATTACTAAATATTTAACCGGATGTACTCACTGCTACGCAATTCTCGGGTCAAACTCTCTGTAGGGCAAATCTTTTGGCACGAAGTCGGTCAAGGCCCGAATTTAGTATTTTTGCACGGTTCTTGGCACGACAGCAGTCAATGGCTGAGGACGATCGAACATTTGAGCCCCTACTACCACTGCTTCGCACCGGATTTGCTGGGGTTTGGCGACTCGGAACGTCCGAAAATTCATTATTCGATCGACCTGGAAGTAGAATGTCTGGCTCAATACCTCGATACTTTGAAGCTGCGAGAGGTTTATTTAATCGCTCACTCTCTGGGTGGTTGGGTGGCCACCAGCTACGCTATCAAATATCCCGATCGAGTTCAGGGCTTGGTTTTGTTGGCCCCAGAAGGCCTCAAGGTTGGTAACCGGCGGGGGCGGTGGCAGACGGCTAGCTGGCTGATCGGCCAACCACCCCTCGGTTTTTGGTGGCTGCGATCGATCTATCCAATTGCTAAGTTGCTGGGTACTCAAAACAAGATTGACAGACTGCTAAAGTTCAGACAGCAGTTGATTCAGTCGCGAGTTGCCGTGCAGTTGCTGTTCCGGCGGCGGCGGGCTGAAATTACAGCGGAGTTAGTTGATGAGAATTTGCCTTTGCTGAAAGCGCCTGTTTTGCTGTTGCACGGTTCTGAAGATACCGCCACCGCTTCGTCTCTGTGTCAATCCTATGCTGCTCTGGCTCCTAATGCTGAACTGCAATTGGTCAGTCCGGGGGAAAGCAATTTGCCGCAGGAAGTCCCCGATGTTGTTGCTAAGTATATTCGGGAATTTGCTAAGTGAATTGGGAATTGGTAAGGAAGAAAGAGGCAAGAGGGAAGAAGAATTCGCCATTACCCATCCCGCTTAACAATGACTCATAACTTATGACTCATAACTCATGAGTAATTCCCCAAAAAATAGCTTCGGGTGCGTCAATTACTGCGGAAGCTGTATCAGGAAAGGCTGCGGTAAGGTATTTTAAAAGCATAGTGCGATCGCCCCCGGTGAGTGCAATTTTGCTATCAGGAAACAAACACCGCCAATCTTCAATAAAATCCCTAACTCCTGCCACCGTCGCATACACAACTCCGCTTTGAATTGCCTCAGCAGTATCTTTCGCCCAGCGGTGCGGCAGATTTTTTGGTAAACTAATTAAAGGTAATGCAGCGGTTTTTTTACTTAGCGACGATAACTGCAAACCCAAACCTGGTAAGATTGCGCCCCCAACTAAATACCTATTGACATCAGCCCCAGTAAATGTTAGAGCTGTACCAGCATCTATAAGTAAAACTGGCCAACCGAATTGGTTGCCAGCCCCCAGTACAGCCAAAGCTCTGTCAATTCCCAGGGTAGGATAGAGTCCCCCGATCGGCAACTGGTCTAAAGTAATAATTCGGACAGTAGGATAACTCTGCCAAATTGCTGTTTGTTGGGTAACTACTGAGGCCACAATTAGAGGCAGCGGCACTAAAGAAAGTGTGTGAGGACTAGAAAAAGCGGGAGTAGCAGGAAGAGAAAGGAGATTTTGAGAAGATACTTCCTCGATCGACCTCATTACTGTTTGCACCAAATATTCGGCCTTTTCCTGCTCGGAGAGCCGGGAAACAGTATCAGCATTGAGATGCTCTGTATCCCATGTTTTCTCCAGGGTTTTGCCCACAAATAATCCCCAGTGCAGCCGGGAATTGCCGATCGCCAAAGCTATTTTAATCTGGTCTTTACCTATTAATCCAGATATAAGGTTGTCGGTTCTTGGTGGCGAACGAAAATTGTCGGGAATTGAGTTTTCCATGTTGATCGAGCGCGCGCAAACATTGAACTAAAGATAGATTTTAGATTAATTTTATTAGGTTAAGCGGGCGGTTAACTCTATTTGACATCTGACCAAGTTCCATGCCACGCGCCAATTAGTATTGTGGGCCACAGAGGGCATACTTGCTAAATATAAATATTTGTAAAGCAAAAAATTGCTTTGCTCAGGCTGCATCCTTTATAATGTCTTAAGATATTCCAAAAGTCCTGGTAGCTGCGATGGGGCTGTTGGCGGGGTAAGCAGAGGTTTAACAAACCCGACTCAATCAAAATACTGTACAACTCCTGAGTAAATATGTCTTTAAAAATACAAGAACACGAAAACCCCTGGCAGAGAGTAACTTCGCGGTTGCCTGAATCTGAAAACTGGAGGCAGGAAGAAAGTCTTTCGCTGCCGGAAGTAGACCAACAAAAAGCCCTAATCGTGCAGATGCAGCAGCAAGTTCAGTTATCAAACTTGCTGAACCAAATTAATAACGAAATTCGCAGTACACTTGACATAGAAGAAATTTTGACATCGGCCTGCCGATTGCTGGGGCAAGCGTTAGAGTGCAGTCGCGTGAGCATTTTAGTCAAAGAATCAAATACAGAAAAAACTTTAGTCACGCGCGGAGAGTACAACGCGGGCGACTATCCGATTCAACTTGGTATGAAAGTACTGATGACTGACAACCCGCATTTGGCTGCCGTCGTGTCTCAGCAAGAGTCGCTAGCAGTGACGAAGTTTCTCGATTTTCCGGGATTAAACCCACAAACCCGAAAAATTGCCGAAGCTTTGGAGATTAAGTCAATGGTGGCAGTAGCTACTCGCTATCAAGGTCAAGTGAATGGCATAATTGGCTTGCATCAGTGCGATCGCGAACGGGAATGGACTGATTGGGAACGGCAGCTTTTAGAAGGGGTAGCATCGCAATTGGCGATCGCGATCAATCAAGCCAAACTCTATAGCAAAACCAGGCGCCAAGCCGAACGAGAATCGCTGCTGCGGCTGATCGGCAACCAAATTCGCAGTACCCTAGATCTGGAAACTATCCTACAAACAGCGGTGAGGGAAGTCCGCCAAATGTTGCAGTGCGATCGAGTAATCATCTATCAGTTTCAAGACAACTGGCAAGGAAAAGTTGTTGTTGAAGATATGGTCATCCCTTGGCCTTCAATTTTAGGAGACATGGGGGCGGATAAGTGTTTCCGGGGAGATTACGCCGATCTTTACCAGCAAGGACGAGTCAAAGCAATTAATGATATTTTCAATGCTGGTTTAGAGCCTTGTCACGTTGATTTCTTAGACCGTTTGCAGGTAAAAGCTAATCTGATCGTGCCGATTGTTACATCGAGAACTGAAGAAAGTTACCCCGAAACAGCCGGAAACTATAATCCTAAATTTCCCGGTAGGCTGTGGGGTTTGCTTATTGCTCACGAGTGCCGGGATACCCGCAATTGGGAGCGACAAGAAATGGAGTTGCTATCCCAGATAGCCAACCAAATGGCGATCGCCATTCAGCAAGCAGAACTTTACAGCCAAGTCCAAGATGCTGCGGTAAAATCTCAAGCTCAAACCCAGCAATTGCAGGCTGCGTTAGAAGAATTGCGATCGGCGCAACAGCAATTGATTCAAAGCGAAAAAATGTCAGGTTTGGGGCAAATGGTAGCGGGAATTGCTCACGAAATTAACAACGCCAACAATTTCATCCACGCTAACTTGTTTCATGCTCAAGAATATTTTAAAGCCTTGAACGAAGCTCTAGAACTGGCCGGGAATGCCTGCCCGGAAGCAGCGGAGGCAATTGTCAGAATCAATGAAGAACTAGAACTCGATTACATTCGAGAAGACTTTGGTAAACTGGTCAATTCAATGCGGGAAGGAAGCGGGAGGATTCGCTCGATCGTGATGACGCTGCGAAATTTTTCTCGTTTAGACCACGCTGAATTAAAACCAGTAGATTTGAATGAAGGTTTAGAAAGCAGTTTCTTGATGCTGCAAAATAAGCTAAAAACCCATATCAAAATAGACAAGCAATACGGCAGTTTGCCGCCCGTCCAATGTCATGCCAGTCAAATCAACCAAGTATTTTATAATTTGATTGACAATGCTTTAGATGCGCTTCAGTCAACGAACAAACCGGGGGAATTAACCATCCGCACTTGGCAAAGCGAGCCGGACTGGGTAACAATCTCTGTCCGCGACACGGGAACGGGCATTCCTGCGGAAATTCAAGACAAGATTTTTGACCCGTTTTTTACTACTAAACCTGTCGGGAAAGGCACGGGTTTGGGACTTTCAGTGTGCTATCAGGTAATTGTTCAAGCTCACGGTGGCAAGATCAGTTGCGTCAGTCAGGTTGGCGAAGGAACTGAGTTTATTGTAGAGTTGCCGCTGACAAATCAGAGGAGGATAAGTGCATAATTCCTGCTTTAGTCAGATTAAGCCTGTTTTGTCACTCTGGCAGTAGTATAGAACCCATTTGACATCTTTTAGCGATCGTCAATCACATTACGGATCAGCAATAAATTTGTTTTTTTACCATCGCATTTTTAATGGAATCAGATTTAACTTACGCCCGAACCTCAATTTTCAGAAATTCCCAACTGGGTGATGCTTAGACATATAAAATCCTAAGTATTTTTACTCATAATTGTCTCTCCTGATTCACTTTTGCCCGCTGAATCACTGAAAGCTGCCTCTTGGGGGGCCGAAATCTGGGATTTAAGCTCTCCTCTAGAGATGTGGAAAACCCGCTTTTTATAGGTCTGAAAAAAAGATCGCAATTTTTCCGGATAAAACCTATTGATGATGAAAGTTAGACCTATCTATGTAAATATGTGTAAGTAGGTGTAATTATTTACACTCTACATTCGATCGGGGGCAATAATGCCTTCAGATGCTTATTGGGCAAGCATTTTTACTGGATTTACCGACACGTATGAGCAAATTTTTCTTGCAGTGACAGATCGCTACAAGAAAGCCCAACCTCTGGTTTTCAGTCACTTTTAATCCTTAATTACTCATCATTAACACAGAAGCTATGGCTACTTCAATCACTGGTTCTTTGGGTACAACCACTAATTACAGCAATGTCAGTGACCTAATTACACAATGGCCTACTGCCGCCCAGAATCAAGGCATCCAACTGTCTGGGATAGCTTTTGATGGCGCGGAAACGAACTACACTAACCCTACTCCCATCAGCAACCTCACCTTAGCAACGAACGAAAACCCTAAAAGCTGGTTGAGCTACGGCGGTCCCGGTGGTATTGGTGTCCCATCTGATTATCCTGGTTGGTTTACCGATGTCAATAAACTTCGGGCGGAAATCAACTATGACCCCAACACCGATAAATCTCAGGTGCTGAAGGTGAAATGGGCAGATAACAAAGACATTACTAGCGCCACGATCGGCCTCAGTGGATTACTTCCCAAATCAAGTTCTACTACAGTGAACGATCAAGGCAATGAAGTTGGTTTGCTGAAACTCTTTAATAATGGGGCGCCGGTATCGGCCAGCAATTTTACGATCGCTCGCCTCAACGCTCCTGCCAATGCAAAACCGATCGGTGTCTCTTCAGATGGAGTGACTTTCATTGGCGATAGTCCCGATGGCAATTTCACATTCCAGATACAAGCAAATTCCACTAGCGTTGCTTTTGACGAATTACGGTTCTCCGCCAAACCCTACGATAGCCCCACCTCTGCCTACGCCACTAGCACCTCCATCAAAAGCGATAGTTCCGACTACCTAGTGCGGAGTATTCAATATCAAGGCCTTGATGTGACGCCGACGCCGACGCCGACGCCGACAGCTCCAAGTATCTTCCAGTTCGCCCAACCAAATTACACGGTGGCTGAAGGCGGCGTGGC
>NZ_JAUBRN010000057.1:42945-44304 GCF_036701875.1 Microcoleus sp. MON1_C5
TCACCGTGACGGCTTTGACTGATGCGATTTTGGAATCGCCGGAAACGGTGAATTTGGTGCTCTTCGGTGGCAATGTCGGCAGTAATCCGTCACTTTTGACGATTAATGATGTTGTGGCGCCAACTGGGACGACGCCAACTGCGACGCCGACGCCGACATCTCCAAGTCTCTTCCAGTTCGCCCAACCAAATTACACGGTGGCTGAAGGCGGGGTGGCTACGATTAACGTTACTCGCACCGGTGACACGGCGGCTGCATCGATTAACTTCACTACTCTTGACGGTTCGGCAAGTTCAGCAGGCACAGCAGCGGATTACACTACGGCGGCGGGGACGTTGAATTTTGCTGCGGGGCAAACAACCGCTAGTTTCCCCGTGACGACTTTGAGCGACATAACAGGGGAACCACCGGAAACGGTGAATTTGGTGCTCTTGGGTGGCAATGTCAGTGGTCCTCCGTCAATTTTGACGATTAATGATGTGGCGCCAACTGGGACGACGACAACTGCGACGCCGACGCTGACAGCTCGCAGTCTCTTCCAGTTCGCCCAACCAAATTACACGGTGGCTGAAGGCGGCGTGGCTCCGACTTCCTTCTTTTACGGTTCGTCTCCCGATCCTATTATTGATGGTGGTTATGGAGTTGTTACGATTAATCGGGCTGGCAATACTTCGGTTTCGGCTTCGGTGGACTATTTGATTGCTGATCCTGGTCGTCAACCTAGGAACAACGTAGACTACACCATTGTCAGTTCATTTTCTGTGAGTCCTACTGGAGGCACGGTTAACTTTAATCCCGGTCAAACTACCGTTAGTCTGACGATTAACAATCTTCCTGAGTTGACTGGTGGGGTGGTGAATTTGGGCTTTGGTCCAGGTTCGATCGGCGCTCCGGCATCGAATGCAATTACTCTGATTTAAGGCTGTTAGTAGAGCGAGGAATCCTTGCTCTACTAATACAGTAGATTGCAAGTTTATAGATGACATTAGCAGCATTTAGTAAAGCAGTTTTTTAGATGTTGAGGATTTATTAATTCGAGTGCGACGGCAGTTAATGTATCAATTATTTGGGTTAAGAGAGAAAAACTACGCAGAAAAAAATTAAGTTGAAACCACCCTAATTCATGGAAATTAAAATCAGGAGAATACGGTGATAAGTTAATAATACTTGCACCAACTGCTTCAATCATCGGTGCAATAGGAGCCATTTTATGTGCTGGTAAATTATCCATTAATACTACCGCTGCCCACAGTTACGGGAATAAAAACTATTCGATAAATACTTCTGACGGGGTGACAACCCAGTCAAAAGCATTGCCAGTAGCGGATTGAGACAACTTAAGGTAAAAAAAGATGGGGT
>NZ_JAUBRN010000058.1:0-44093 GCF_036701875.1 Microcoleus sp. MON1_C5
GGGTCTACCATAGGACTGGCAATGCTTTTGGGGTGTGTCACTGCTTATACTACCACGAGAGTGACAAAAGAGGGTTAGAGTCAGCATATATATTTGTTTTTAAGCGAGCGCTCCAGATTTTATCTGACAAGCGATCGCTTTTACTTTTGAGAAAGGGATGGGAGAATCAAACTCCAAGCGAGGTCGCCCCTAATCCTTGTTTTGAGGGTTTGAGGAGCCGTTCGCTACCATCGCCTGGTTAGGTGTGCGATCGCCTGCTGTCGCGAGTCAGAGCGCCCGCTGCGGGCACTCACTACTTGTCTACCTCCTTTTTTTCTGAAATTTGAGCTGACCACTTTTCTTTTATTTACACACATCATTCAGAGGCGCTCTAGCAGTTTCCCAGCTACTTAAAAAACGCTATATATAAAGGAATGTGATAGCAGTTATTTACCCGCGAGTGCTACAGCACCACTTTGCAATACAGGAATTTCAATTCGGAACTCTGTTCCTTGATGGGGTTGAGATAAGCACTCGATGGAGCCACCGTGCTTATCAACTACAATTTGATAGCTGATGGATAGCCCTAATCCAGTTCCTTTACCAGTTGGTTTTGTGGTGAAGAAGGGATTGAACACCTGTTGTCTAACAGTTTCCGTCATCCCAGAGCCATTGTCTTGAAATTGAATCACCACGTTTTTAGAAGAACCTGGCTCAGTTTCTTTTGTGACTAGCTTAGTCCGAATAGTGATACAACTGGGATTCTTTTGGATGTCTTTTAGAGAACGCTGATTGTCGTAGTTTTCTAAAGCATCAATCGCATTTGCCAGAATATTCATAAAGACTTGGTTCAACTGTCCGGCATAGCACTCTACTCGCGGTAAGTCGCCGTACTCTTTGACAATTTCAATAGCAGGATGATCCGGTTTTGCCTTCAGTCGATTTTGCAAAATCATCAATGTGCTGTCAATTCCCTCGTGGATATCAACAGGCTTCTTTTCTGCCTCATCGAGCCGCGAGAAGTTTCGTAGCGACAGGACAATTTGACGAATGCGATCCGCTCCTACCTTCATTGAAGTCAGCATTTTGGGCAAATCTTCACTAATGAAGTCCAACTCGAACTCTTCAATTTTTTCCTGAATTTGGGCATTAGTTGGATAGGTTTGCTGGTAAAGCTGAATCAACTCTAGTAAATTTTGCGTGTAGTCGGCAGTATGGCTCAGGTTGCCATAGATAAAGTTGACTGGATTATTAATTTCGTGAGCAACACCAGCAACCAGTTGCCCCAAACCTGACATTTTCTCTGCCTGAATAAGCTGTGCCTGAGTTTGCTGTAAGGTTTTGAGTGCAACCTCAGCTTCCTCTTTTGCTTGCCTTAAAGCAACTTCGGCTTGCTTGCGCTCAGTAATATCCAGTGTCAAGGAAGCAACTCCAACAATCTTTCCAGCATCCCCTACTAAAGGCGTATTGAACCATTCGCAAATAATAGTTTTGCCGTCTTTCGTAATATTTTCGTTGATGCTGTAGATTCCTTGGCTCTGAATCAACAACTCGTTCATCAGTTTATCGACCGCCTTTCGGGCAGACGCAGGCACAATTAATTCTGCGGCATGGTGTCCCATCGCCTCTGTAGCCGTGTAACCAAAAATCTGCTCTGCAGCTGGATTCCAAGCAGTGACTTTAAAGTTTAAATCCCATTCCACAACTGCCAGTGCACTTTGGCGGAATAGATAAGATAGTCGCTGTTCCGAGGCTTTGAGTTCCTCTTCTGCCTGTTTCCGTTGAGTAATGTCAATCCCTGTTTTGATGATGTACTCAATTTCACCTTCATTATCCAGTAAAGCAGTATCTGACCAGGCAATCAGTCTGACTTGTTGATCTTTGCTCACCCAACTGCCTTCATACTGCTGGGGAAAATTACCAGATTGTAAAGACTCAAAAGTAGTTGTGGCTTGTCGAGCTAAGTCTGAGTTCGGGAACAAGTCCCAAATGTAGCGGCCTTTCACTTCACTAAACGAGTAATGAGTCATTTGTTCGCAAGCTCGGTTAAAGCGAACGATTTGTCCCTGCGGGTCGAGCACAACTACCAGGGCACCTGCAATTTCAAGAATTGCTGAAACGAAATTGCGTTCCACTTCAAATGCTTTAATCAGTTCCTCTAACTGGGTTGCCATATTGTTAAATGCGATCGCCAATGTCCCCAATTCGTTTTGGCGGTCGATGTTGACCCGCGTCTCTAATTGCCCCGCACTGAGTTCAGTAGCTGCCGCGGTTAAGCGCTGAAGTGGCACCACAATTTGCCGAATAAATAGATACCCAATGCCAACAGCGACGATCGTCACCACCGCCAATGAGCCTCCCATCACTGAGAGCATTTGGTAAACAGGAGCATAAGCCTCAGCCGTTGGCAGTTCTACAACCACATTCCAATTTACGCTCCGAACTAAGGCAGTGGCTCCCAATACTTCTACCTGCTTTAGACCCGGATAAACGTTAAGGCGCTTAGTATCTTCGGATGCTTTCAAAAATTGAAAGAAGGGGCGCTTAGAAATATCTTGAAGTTGAAATGTTTCTGGCTTACTACCCTTTTGAGCAATGAGAAAATTACGCTCATCGACTACATAGAGATAACCCGTCTTGCCAACCTCGATTTGGGAAACAACAAACCAGAGAAAGTTGAGATTTATCTCTGCTAATAGCACCCCATCCACCTCATCTCGCTCATTCCGAATCGGAACCGCCAGAATGGTGGTGGGTTGGCGAGTTTTAGGATTAATTTCTACAGGACTGACATAATCTTCCTGTTGTTTGAAGGCACGAATAAACAGTGGCGAATGGGCTGGATTTTCTAACTTGAGCGGTTCGTAGGGTGAAACTGACGCGACAACTTGTCCCTTCCGGTTCAAAATGGCAACGGCTTCATAAGCATCATTATGACGAATCAACCCTTCCAAAAAACTCTGCTGCACTTGAGGTTGAAAGTTTGTGATTCCTTTGACCCTAGCTAAATAGCTCAGTTTTCGTTTCAAGTCATCTAGATAATTATCAATCTGCCCTGCTGCTGTCTGACTGCGCTCTTGTTGGAGCGATCGCGATTGCTGGATCTGCGCCTGAAAGCTGAGGTAGATCAGCAAGCCACCTGTGGGCAGCAAGCTCAGAAGAACCAAAAATATCAAACCATACCGGAGCTGATTTGCAATAGAAAAGAAGCGTTGCCAAGGATGAGAACGAGAGCTTCTGGCGATCGGCAGAACACGCTCGTTGCGTTGATTTTGCATCGGACTTAGAATCAATATTAGTAAATCAATTAATCGGTGCACTAAGGAGAAACATCGATTTTGCCAGTCGTCACAGCTTCTCGGATAATCTTGAAAGTGTCCTCTTCCTGAGACGTGAGACTACCACGGAAAGGGGCAAAGTCGTAGATTTTTTCCTTGAGCCCAAACTTGTAAAGTTTTCCTTCCCAGCGACCTTGCTGGGTTAACACTGCCACATTTAACACCAGATTGGGAATGTCCTGCAGAACGCTAGTTAGGACTTTGCCGGGAGCCACTTCGTACTGATCCTTTGTCCTACCAATCACCAAGACTCCTGGCTTTTGCGAAACGGCTTTTAGCGCGGCTAACCCTGCCTCACCCGCGTTGAATGCCAAAACATCTACTCCAGAAGCAACCATATCCGTTGCCACTTTGATGGCTTTTTCCGTATCAACCCAAGAGTTGAGAAAAGCCGTCGAGGCTTGAACAGAGGGATTCGTTGCCTTCACTCCCCGCCTAAACAAGGCTTCTTCTTCTTTGTAAACCGGATAAGGTTCGCCCACAATATAGCCAACTTTATTGCTTTTGGTCTTCATGGCAGCCAAAGCGCCTGCGAGGTACCCCACCTCACCCGATCGAAAGGCAACAGCCCCCAAATTTCTGTTATTCCCTGGATGCGTTGTAATCAGCGCAAATTTCGTGCGCGGAAATTCTTTAGCGACCTTTTCGGCAGCTTTGGAATAGGCACCACTGGCTGCAATTACCAGGTCATAGCCTGACTGGGCATATTTGCGTATAGTAGGTTCACTATTTTCACCGTCCATACTGTCAGTAATGTCTATCTCAGCATTAAATTTATTTTTGATGAGATTCAATCCTTCAAAGCAAGCTTGATCCCAACTTTGGTTGTCTTTTGAGCCTGTGGTGAGCATTGCCACTCTAAAGCTGCTAGAGGTCCTTGCTTCCGGGGAAGAGTTTAGGTTCGGAGTCGATCGACTGCAACCGATCGCAAAAACCAGAGCTAGAGCCGCCAGAGTCATTTGTTTCAAGAGAGATGGAATTCGCATAATAGCTTTTCGCAGCAAGATTATTTTTTCTACGCCGATAAATTTGTTGAAGGGTATCTCAACAATCTTCACAACTCTTACTCTCGCTCGCATTTAATGACTCTGACAGATTCAGCGTAACACTCATTTAAGCTCAAAAACAAGTAAGGACACGGCACTGCCGTGTCCTTACAACTCTAACCTGCAATTAACCGAATTTGTTTGCTATTACTTAACAAACAGCATTTCTTGATAAGTAGGCAGAGGCCACAAATCGTCAGCGACTTCACCTTCGAGAGCATCCGCATACTTGCGAACCTCATCCATTAAAGGACGAATTGTTTGCGAAGCATATTGCATATGGTCTTCTGTCGAAGCAAAATCGTGCTTGCTCAAAGCAGCACTCAATTTGCTCGCAGTATCCATCATGGATTTAACCAGCACCGCTACTTTTTCAGCACTTTCCTTTTCCAGTTCAATCCCAATCTCTTTCAATTTAGCAATCGTGCCAGAAAGTTCAGCTAAATACCTCACCGCTGCGGGGTAAATAATGGTTTTTGCCATGCTTATTACCAGTTTTGCTTCGACTTCAATTGCCAGCAAATACTGCTCTGCATAAACATCGTAACGACTTTCCAATTCAACTGGAGTCAGAACACCTGTCTTTTCAAACAAGTCTTCAATGTATCCTTCCTTCAACACGGGTAAAGCATCTGCCGTAGTCCGCAAGTTAGCTAAACCCCGTTCCTCAACAGCCATTTTGTGCCATTCTTCCGAATAGCCGTTGCCGCCAAATACAACCGCACCGTGCTCGTCCATCACTTCTTTGAGAATGGTTTGGATGGCAGCATTCAGTTCAGTTCCGTTAGCCAAATCGCTTTCTAATTTGTTAGCAATCCAGTCCAAAGAATCTGCAAGAATCGTATTCATCGCCACCAGCGGCCCGGAAACAGACTGACCGGAACCTACTGCACGGAATTCAAATCGGTTTCCAGTAAAGGCAAAGGGCGAAGTCCGGTTTCTGTCCCCAGCATCCTTCATGAAAGTAGGCAGTGTTTCTACACCTAAGTTCATAATTCCCCGACCTTTAGAGTCCTTAACTTCTCCCCGGCTAATTTGCCCGAAGATATCTTCTAATTGCGAACCCAAATAGACAGAGATAATTGCTGGTGGAGCCTCATTTGCACCCAATCGATGGTCGTTGCTGGCAGTAGCAACTACCGCGCGCAACAGCGGGCCGTATTTGTGAACTCCGCGAATCACAGCGCCGCAGAAAACTAGAAATTGTATGTTCGAGTGCGGTGTATCGCCGGGGTCTAATAAGTTCCCTTGGGTGGCATTGCCAACCGACCAGTTGACGTGTTTGCCGGAACCGTTAATGCCGGCGAAAGGCTTCTCGTGCAGCAAGCACATAAAACCGTGTTTCTTCGCAGTGTTGCGGAGAATTGTCATGGTTAATTGTTGGTGGTCGCTGGCGACGTTTGCAGCTTCAAAAACTGGTGCAATTTCAAACTGACCGGGAGCTACTTCGTTGTGGCGGGTTTTGGCAGGAATTCCCAGCCGGTACATTCTTTCTTCTACTTCCTGCATGAAGACTTGAACACGCTCTGGAATCGCTCCAAAATAGTGGTCGTCAAATTGCTGACCTTTCGCAGGAGGTTTGCCAAACAGGGTGCGACCTGCTAGCAGTAAATCGGGGCGGCTGGTGGTGAAATTGGCATCTACCAGGAAGTATTCTTGTTCGGAACCGCAACTGGAATTTACCGGAGCAATTTCGGTGTTTCCTAATAGCTTTAACACTCGGGTTGCTGCTTTGTTCATTGCGGCAATGGAACGCAAAAGCGGCGTTTTCTTGTCTAAGGCTTCACCTGTCCAGGAGATGAAAACAGTAGGAATGCACAAGGTCATGCCGTTGTCTGTTTCCATGACATAAGCAGGGCTGGTGACATCCCAGGCTGTGTATCCGCGAGCGGCGGCGGTGGAACGGATGCCGCCGTTGGGGAATGAGGAGCCATCGGGTTCGCCTTGTACCAGAACTTTGCCTGCAAATTCTGAGATGACGGAGCCGTCGCCTTGCACTGAGATGAAACCGTCGTGCTTTTCGGCGGTGCTGTTGGTGAGCGGGTAAAATACGTGGGCGTAGTAAAGGGCTCCTTTGGAAATAGCCCAATCTTTCATTGCTGCTGCAACTACATCAGCTACGGAAGCATCGAGTTTTTGCCCGGTTTGAATGGTGTTTTTTACTGATTTGAAAATACTTTTGGGCAGACTTTCTTGCATCTTGCTCAGACTATAAACGTCTGTTGCCCACATATCTTCTAGCCGCTTGGGAGGCCGGCCCGGCATCAGTTTGCGGTTGACGATTTGAGAAATTGCTTGAACGCGCGATTCGTTTCCACTCATGGTTATTTTTATTGGGGTTGCAGGACGAGTAGTTGTGAAAAAATAGATGTTAGCAAAAGTTTAACGATTGACAAATATGTTGGATTTACCCAACGTTTTTAGTCAAAGCTAACTTTGGGCAGAATGCCTTTTTTGGCAGGCTCTAAAAGATTGGATGAGCGAGGCCCTATCACTTCGCCCATCTGGCGTGACAATCCAGTGTGAGATGCGGTTGGATTTCGGTTATTAGCAGCAATAAAATAGATGACAAGAGCCTGTACTAACTTGAGTCAACATGATAGATGTCTGCGCTGCACAGATTTAGTAACTAATCTTCACCCTGGTCAGCTCAAAAATTTTGTGCGAATCAATTCCGATGAATTCAGGTCAAAACTACTTATGGTTTTTAACGGTTCGACGATCGATAAATCGCAGTCCAGCAAACAACGCACTCGTTTAGGGGTTTTGGAGAATTATGGAGAGTACACAATCTACACTTGGAGAGTTTAAACAATCATTAACCAAATAAATGTATTCTAGGCTACAGAAATTTAGTTTTTTTTCCGAAGGGTCGATCGCACCGATCGCACACAACCGCAGGATTTCAGTGTAACAGGACGCGGGGCGCTGAAACAGGGGGGCGATCGTACATTTACAGGAGTTACGCAGGGATACTATATATAGTGTGCCAAGAAAGGGCTCTGGCTGTGGCGTTGCTGAATTAGGGTATGAAATTTGTAGGGGCAATCCCCCGTGGTAGCCGCACCGCTGGCGGGGTCAGCTTTTATTCAGCAGCCCCACAAAATTTTCCCAGCACAGTAATGGGGATTTCTATGAATTTAAAATTAAGAGACTTAGAGGAATTGTTCAGACAGTTTGAGACGCCGTTTGTCGAGCATAAATGAGTAAAATTTAAACTTTTATTTAACTCGTTGGTAATCCGAAGACTTCAGAGCATGAGCCAAAAAGCGTTCTGTATAGTACAAAGCTAATTGATTGCTCGGGCCATTAAAAACTGCATCAAAGGCGTGTTCAGCCCAAGGAATTTCGAGCAAAATAGCCCGATCGCCCGTGGCTCGCAATCGTTCGTAGAGCGATCGACCAAACTTGGGCTGAACGATATGGTCGCGACCTGCATAAACCAGTAGAGAAGGGGGAAGATTCGGTTTAATATAATTGATGGGGGAAGCCCGACGGTAAAGCTCGTTGAGTTCGTCTGGCGTTCCTCCCAAAAAGGCACGCAAGACGGCTCGAACATTTATGGCATCAGGAAAAGGTGGGTCATTGTATCCCCGGAGCAGGTCATTTGGCCCGTAATAGTTCACCACTGCTCGAACTGGGAGCACACTAGAATTATAAGCAGTTAGCATTGCTAAATGGGCACCTGCAGACCTTCCCATCAGAGCAATTCGATCGAGATCGATTTCCCAATCACCAGCATGAGTTTTGATATAGGAAAGAGCAGCTTGTACGTCCTCAAGCTGAGCAGGAAATCGATACTTGGGAGCGTGGCGGTAAGCAATTGCAACCACACAATAGCCTTGGGCGGCCATATAGCGGCTGAATTCTTCATTGGAATCGGCATTGCCTCTCTGCCAAGCTCCCCCGTAGAGGGTGATAATCGCCGGATATTTGCCAATTTGCATCGGCCGGTAAAGGTTTAGTTGCAGTGAAACTCCGTCAGGGTTGGCAAATCCAATAGCCCGATCGATCCTAACGTCTCTGAGGGGAATTCCTCGGAACGCATCTGCGAGGATAAACGGTTGAGGGCGTAGCTGCGCGCGATGGGCTTGAGGAACGGCTGCTAAATAGTTTTCCCCTAGAACAGCTTGCATTTGGGTAGCTATGGCTGCATTGGCTGCTGGGAACTGAATCAGGGGTAGCAGGCCCAGGATGAGGGCGAACAGGTTACAAATGAGTAAAATAATGTAGACTTTGCCTTGATGCCGTCTGAGCAGGTTCAGCAGAAGGGCGATCGCATTGATACCGACCAACCAAGGACTGATTTCTGGTGCTCCCACCGCCAAAGGGTACAGGAACATCGTGGGTGCTGGTACGATGACCCAGAGACTGAGAAATAGCGCGATCGCACTCAGGAACCAAGAAATAAATGGCGAGACTAAGAACGCTGCTAATAAGGGTAACTTTTTGCGGTTCTTCTTGTGGATCATCGGATTTTCGCAGCCTAATTTTTAATCAGTTTAAATTAATCTGGCCGTTTTATTGGTGAGTCGATCGACTCTGGCATTTTACCAAAACTGCAACTTCGACTCCATGACATCCTGCGTCGAGCGAAAATGCTTTGCATCGTTCTATTTTCATCTTTGGGGTTGTTCGCTGTTTGTAGGAATCTTAAGCTGAGGTTGTCCCGCTAAACTAGCTGTATGGGCTGTTACTCATCAAAAGTTTGGCTATTATTCCAATTTTGGTAGTTAGACAGAGACAGCACTTAGGCACGGGTGTGGAGAAACCGGGTTTTTTTACAGTTTATTAAAATTTATGGAAACCTCAAATCGGAGCGCAATTAAATTGTAGAGCAAGTGTATTTCTCAGGTAAAATCGAGTCTAATCCTTTAATTGCTGAGGCATAGTCTCATGCCCATTCCCAAACTCAGTGAAACAACGATCAAGCATCACACCTCTGCCCAATCTCTCAAGCGAGGTGAAGCTTACTATTTAGCTGGCAATGTTACTAGGGCAGTCCGGCGTGGCAATATGGTGCAAGCAGTAGTGGAGGGTTCCGAAGTAGAACCCTACCGTGTTACCCTGCCCTTTGATGATGCTGGATTAGCATCTACATTATTCTGCACTTGTCCTTACGATAACGGTGGGTGGTGTAAACACATTGTTGCGACATTGTTATTGTGTCTGGGGCAACCAGAAATAATTGAGCAGGGCCCGACACTGGAACAATTGCTCGATCGCCTCAACGATGTACAAACCCAGCAATTAATACAGCATTTAGTACAAAAAGAACCATCACTCATTGATGCGATCGAACGATACATTAACTTAAGTGCTATTCCTGCACCTTCAAACCAACCTACCAAAGCACCGCGCCACACCTCCATCGATCCTGCTCCCTTTCGACACCAAGTACGACGAATTTTGCGAGAGGCTGTGAGGTATTTGGAGGATGGATGGGAGGAAGACCCAATTACAGAAGAACTTTTAGATGTAATTCAGCGAGCCCAGGAATTCAGCGCACAGGGGGATGGCAACAACGCCTTAGTAATTTTAGAAGCCATCACCACAGCCTGCGTTGAAGATTGGAATGATGTAGAAGAGTTTGGCGCTGAAAATTATGAGGTAGCTAACGCTTTGAATGAAGCTTGGACAGAAGCCATTTTGACGGCTCAACTAACTGCTGAAGAAGAGATTGATCTCCAGGTGATGTTAGAAGCTTGGCAAGATGAATGGGATTGTGATTTCAGCATGAGTTTGGAAGCTTTACGCCAAGGTTGGGACGACCCCCTACTCCAACAGGTACTTGAAGGAAACATCACTGGGCAAGGAGTTTGGGCTGGTGACGCACCAGACTGTGCTAAGGACTTAACATTGATTCGCTTGCAAATCCTCGATCGCCAGGAACGCGATCGAGAATACTTATACTTAGCCCAAGCAGAAGGTTGTCCTCAACAATACTTGACTATGTTAACTCGTTTGGGGAGAGTAGAAGAAGCAGTGGAAGCTGCTGCTACTGAGATGCAATCAGCGGAAGATGCTTTGGCTCTCGTTCAAACTTTAAAGCAACAGGGAGCCTTAGAACAAGCTCTGAAAATTTGTCAAGCTGGGTTAAATTTGTCAGGTCATTGCCATTACCAACTGGCAACATCGATGAGTGAGTTGGCTGTTGAGTTGGGGGAAGACGAAGTTGCGTTAAATGCTCGAATCCAGATATTTAAAATCAAACCGTCTTTTAACGATTATAGTTTAGTGAAAAAGTTAGCAAGAGATAGTTGGTCAACTTTGAAAGCAGATTTGTTAGCAACTCTGAAAAGTAATGAAAGTTGGAATTTTACTGACGCGAAGGTTGATATTTTTCTGGATGAGGGCATGATTGAAGATGCGATCGCCCTTGCTGATGACTTGGGTTATTACCACTCAGCACTGATTCACCGAGTAATGGGGGCTGCTATCAGCCACAGCCCCGATTGGGTAATCGCCAATGCTTGTCGGCGTGCTGCATCGATTATGGATCAAGGGAAATCAAGCGAGTACAATCTTGCGATTAAGTGGTTGGAAAAAGCCCGCGCTGCCTATTTACACACTGGGCAAAATCTTCAGTGGTCTGCTTATCGTTCTCAACTGATGCAAGTACACAGTCGGAAGCGGAAGTTGATGGAAATGCTCAAAAGTCCCCATTTAGATTGAGCCTTAAGTTTACAGTAAACCCAAGTGAAAGCGACCCAACTCAGGAGCGAATAAACCTTACTTAATTTTTGCTTTCACCGCCCTAGATTCCACTGTGAATCCTGGAATATCTTGCAGTTCGGTTTCGCTCAAACTGTACTGTTCGCAAACCAAACTCAAACGAGTTCCGGTACTTTTAACAGCGTTGACAGAGTGAGTCAAATCTCCTTGAAAATAGATCAGCGAGTTGGCTTGCGGCTTAATCTGCCCGACTTGCTGTTTGTTGCGCCGCAGTATCAACTCTCCCCCTTGCAAGTTCGGCGGCACTTGTACGTATAAAACGCTGACGGCTGCGGGAGGTTCAACTGTTTTGCAGTATGATCGCAATGATCGATCGATATGCGGATCGACGCGGGAACCTTCACCTAGCAACAAAGGGTTGAGGTAAAAAGCATTGCATTCAGGCTGTAATGCTTGGTCTAGATAGGGTTTGAACAAAGGGAACCGCCGTTCTACTTCGGCGATTTCCGAACGTTGAAACACCACGGAAAACCCTTTTGTGCCAATGAAATCGCGGTTGAGGTTGTTGATTGCTAGATAAGGGGAGGCTAGAATTGCTCCTCGCAAGTCGTTGAGGTAGTCGATCGAGAAAGCGTTAGGATGTTGGCTATAGTATTTCAAGGCACTCAAAAATCATCAAAGTTTAAGGAAACAGCAGATAGAAATGCAGCAATCGCTCAGATTTGGGATTGCTTCGTTCCTGGCGGATGGCATAATAATCTTGATTTAAGTCCGCGTAATTAAATCAAAGGTTTTTCTGAACTGCGGGCGATCGCCCGGAAGTGTCGCAACCGACTAGCAACGGCAGAATATCAGTATACAGGCGATCGTTGTGGTGATTCGATTATATTTGCAATTCCATTATACATGATGCCGCTCAGCAGCCGATCGCCCATTTATTTTAACTTGTGGAATTGCAGGAGCGATCGCGGAAATTGCGATCGCATCCGGCCTCTGTTTTATCACTAATTTCTTGAGTTTGCTAGCTGGAAAACAGATGCGTGTTGGGACTTTTTCGCAAACATCTTGCTAAAACAAGCAATTCGTGCATTAGGTCAAAATGCTGGGAGGGCGATCGGCTATATCTAACTGGCGATAGAACCTTAATAAAGTTTACAATGATACACTGGGGTCTAAAAAATACCACCAGTTGCAACAGTTACTAAGTAATTATTTCAGATTAAATTAATATTTCACGGGTGGAGAACAGCAAAGGTGCCAGCTATCATTAAAGAGCTAAGTAAAAAAACAACAACTCGCTGAAACGGTAGGCCAACAACATTGTACGAAAAAATGGTTGGATAACCAGCCATTAAAGAGATGGTGGATGATTTTTACCGCGATGTTTTGGCTGACGAGATAGTGAGCCATTTCTTCGATCATACAGATATGGAAAAGCAGCGCCACCATCAAACTGCTTTTATCTCTTATGCCCTCGGCGGCTCCCAGCAATACTCAGGTCGTTCAATGGAGAAAGCACACGCAGGTTTGAATTTACAGCCTGAACACTTTGATGCAATTGTGAAGCATTTGACCGATGCCATCATTGCCCACGGCGCGTCCCAAGAGGATGTCGAAGCAGCGCTAGCTAAGATGGCAACTTTGAAAGAGGCTGTTTTGTACAAGTAATATCTACAGTCCCGGACGCATGGGTACCTTCATAACCGAGTTTTTTTTCCGAAAATACTGCATAAAGATTTTTAATCGCCGTAAAAAACTACGGTGGTGAAGGTATTGATGCGTAAGTTTTTATCTAGTGAATGCAGCATCGTTGTTGAACATCAATTTCTCATGAAAACACCGAAACAGGTTCTGACAGAGTGGGTAGCAGCATACAATGCACGAGATCCATATATCCTCGCCGCCCTCTACCACGAAGATGCGACGAACATCCAGGTAGCACTGGGCGATCCCCTTCACGGGCGCGAAGTGATGCTTGAGAGTTTTATCTCATTCTTTCAGGCGTTTCCAGACAACTGCACCCATATGGAGAATCTGTTTGAAGACGGCGAGTGGGCGATTTTGGAGTGGAGTGGCACGGGTACATTTGTCGGCGAATTTGCTGGTTTTACTCCGACTGGCAAGAGTTATACTCTGCGTGGGTGCGGGTTCTTCCACGTTGTAGATAGTAAAATTCAATTTCAGCGTGGATACTTCGACAAGTTAACGTGGTTCACTCAAATCGGTATACCAATTACTTCGGAAAGTGACGGCGCAGCATAACAATCCTGTTGCAGCTAAGGTGCAGAGTCTTTGCGCTTCGCTTAGATTCGATGGCCGCCCAACAGGATCGTTGGACTAGCATTGAAAATGTTATTTTCGATGGGTAAGTAGATATCGCTTTGAGTGCGTTACTACTCCCCGATCGATCGCAGATGATAGAACTTGATATTACTCGTACATTTTGTAATTTTGCCGATCGACTTGTCCAGCGCCCTTGAAGCTGTTTTAAACCTCCGGCGGCAAGTCCACGCTGTAGAGAATTTTGCCTTCAAGGTTGTGCAGCGCCACAGTCATCACCTGACTGTCGCCATTAATTTTAACCGTACCAAAGAACTGAAAACCTTTTGTAGGAGGTAGATTTTCTACTTCTCCCGGCGGCAAGCTTTGGAACTTAACTAAAGGGCCAAAAGTATTGTCAAGCTTGTTTGGGCCGTAAGTTCCAGCGTGAAGCGGCCCGGCAACAAACTCCCAAAACGGTTTAAAATCAGTGAATTGAGCTTGACCGGGATCGTAGTAGTGCGCGGCAGCATAATGCACGTCAGCGGTCAGCCAAACGACATTTTGGATATTGTTTTGCTGGATAAAGCGCAACAATTGAGCAAGTTCGAGTTCGCGTCCTAATGCAGGGCCATCTCCATTGGCGAGGTTCTCAAAGTTGCCGCTGTTTTTGCCATCTTCAATCACCAATCCGACTGGCATATCGCTAGCAATTACTTTCCACCTTGCCTTTGAATTCTGCAATTTGTTCTTTAACCAGCTAACTTGGGCATTACCCAAAAACGCCGTTTCTTCACTGGCTGCTGTCTGACGATTGGTAGTGTTTATTCCTCGGTAGCTACGCATATCCAGCATAAAAATTTCCAGGGAAGAACCGTAATTGAACGAACGGTAAATCCGTTCTGGGTCGTTGGCATCGAAGCGGATCGGCGTATACTCCATAAATGCTTGCTTGCCTCGCGCTGCCAGTAAAGAACTGCTTTTGACTTTGTAGCGGTCATCGCTGATTAGCATCTCGCCGGGATACCAGTTGTTGGTAGTTTCGTGGTCATCCCACTGAACTAGCTGAGGCACTTCGGCGTTGAAGCGTCGGATGTTATTGTCTAGCAGGTTGTAGATGTAATTTCCGCGAAACTCTGTTAAGGTTTCAGCTACTTTTGACTTTTCTTCTGTTGTGATGTTTTTCCAGATGCTACCGTCGTCAAGTTTTACCTCAGATTTAATCGGATTATCTGCATAGATGTAATCGCCAGAATGAATGAAGAAGTCTGGCTTAAGCTGCCTAATAGTTTCATAGATTTTCATGCCACCCCATTCAGAATTGATACCCCAACCTTGTCCGGCGGTGTCTCCCGACCAGGCAAAAAAGATGTCGCGCTTGCTGTTTGGAGGTGTGCGGAAACTCCCCGTAACGGGGACGCTGTAGATGTTTGGATCGGCTAAATTCTGGAAGCTGACTCGGTAGAATATTTGCCGGTCGGCTGGTAGGTCAATCAGGTTAATACGCGCCGTGTAATCGCTAGTTTCCAACGCTGCAGGTCCGATGATGCGCTGCACGTTGCCGAAGGAGTCGGCGGTGTCATATTCGACTATCATCCGGGAGGAGCGATCGCACCGACTCCAAATCACCGCACTGTTGCCGGTAATATCACCGCTAGCAACACCGTATGGAATGCTGGGGCGCATCCGATCCGAGGTGATAATTGCCGGTGCAGAAGATTGTGCTAACCCAGATTTCGATCGCAGGTTTGCGACAACAATACCGCTACCTACAATTGCCGAACCGAGTAGAAAATTGCGGCGGCTGAGTTGGTCTTGTTTTTTACGTTTCATGGCTACCCTCATCTTTAAAAATACCGAGACTGTACTTGGGCTAATTTGTGATGTAGGCAACAATCAGCAAATTCACCGCTGTTCCTGAGACGCCCCGAACTGTGAGGAGGAAAACAACTCCCGCAGACGAAGGCAGGTTTTCTATGAAGTTTTAGTTTACCCAAAATAAAGGTAGTAGGCGATCGATGAAAAAGCAACCATCTCGACCACCAAAGCACGATATAGCAATCCTTGCAGGAGTCGTAAATTTTTTACCCCACCCCAGCCCTCCCCGCGAGTTCGGGGAGGGAGTCAGAAATTCACAAATGATTTAGGATCGCTATATTAACCATGTGTCTTCGCTTTTTCCTCTGCAACCGTGCTTTCGCTAAACCAGCAGCAGCTTCAAAAGAATCATATAAACCTTGACTAGCTATTTTGTTCTGAACATCCAATGGGATTAAACCCGATCCATTCAATAATTAGGCTACCACGAAATTTAGTAGCAACAGTTTATCGGAGTGAGATAACTTTTTGAGGAGGAGTAAAATTTCGGTAAGAGGCATAAGTTAAAGGTTTAATAAACTTAGCTTACATTTATTTTAGATTCTTTAGTTCTCACCTTTACAATACTCCCAGGCGATCGGGTTAATCGGGCGGTGGACCGGACGGAGCGGAGATATTCGGATTTTGCTGCATGAGATCGATCGTTGTAGTTCAGCCTTTTGCCAGATGACAACCCTTAACTCCTGAAAGCAAAATCGATAATATTTCTAGTCAGAGTGTATGCCACAATACTTCGGAAAACTCCAAAAAACTGAACAGCCTTGGTCAACGATCGGCTCAGTACAATCTATAAGTAAGAGCGATCGCACAATTCACTTTAATTGCGGCAAAACTTCCCTAAACATCAGCATCCTCGCACCGAATTTAATCCGAGTGCGAATGTCCCCGACAGGTGAATTCAAAAGCCGATCGCAATCAATAACTGTCCCTGACGAAGAGTGGGAAATTACACCATTTGAAGTGCGAGAAACAGACGAAAAAATAGAAATTGAAACAGCACAAATAACGATTTCAGTCAATCGCGATCGCGCTTCCGTCGAATGCTTTGACAAATCGGGAAAACCCTTTGCTAGCGACTGCGATCCCAGTATGGGATGGCGCACCGGCGCAACCGCAGGCTGGAAACGCATCGAAGCAGACGAACACTTCTACGGTTTTGGCGAACGCACCGGCTTTCTCGACAAACTCTCGGAAGTCAAGACAAACTGGACAATAGACGCGCTTGACTACAATTCCCTCAGCGATGAAATGTACCAGGCGATCCCATTTTACATCGCCCTGAATCCCGATCGCGCTTACGGCCTCTTTTTCAACACTACATTTTGGAGTCGATTCGACATCGGCGCCGAACAACCGGGAGTTTTGCGGATGGAAACCAGAGGCCCGGAACTCGATTACTACATTATTTACGGCCCGGAACCCGCCCAAATTCTCGCCACCTACACGCAGTTAACAGGCCGGATGCCGCTTCCGCCAAAATGGGCGCTGGGATACCACCAATGCCGCTGGAGCTACGACTCCGAAGACGTTGTGCGCGAGTTGGCGAAGCAATTTCGCGATCGCGCCATTCCCTGCGATGTCATCCACCTCGACATCGACTATATGAACGGCTACCGCATTTTTACCTGGAGCCCGAAGCGTTTCCCCGATCCCGCGAAACTGCTCGCAGACTTGAAAGCAGCGGGTTTTAAGGTTGTCACGATTGTCGATCCCGGTGTCAAGTACGAACCGGAAGGAGATTATGAAGTATTCGATCGGGGTGTGGAAAATGACTATTTCGTCCGCACCGCAGAGGGAAGGCTATTCCACGGTTACGTTTGGCCCGAAAAAGCGGTGTTTCCAGACTTCCTGCGGCCAGAGGTGCGCCAGTGGTGGGGCGAATTGCACAAAAACCTTACAGATATGGGGGTTGCGGGGATTTGGAACGACATGAACGAACCTTCGATCGCAGAACGGCCTTTTGGCGACGGCCACCAACACGTCTGGTTTCCGCTGGATGCACCGCAAGGCCCGGAATCCGAGGGCGCCACCCACGCGGAAACGCACAATTTGTATGGGTTGATGATGGCGAAAGCTTGTTCGGAAGGGTTGCAAAAAGTGCGATCGGGCGAGCGATCTTTTGTGCTGACGCGATCGGGTTTTGCGGGCGTTCAGCGTTACTCGTCGGTATGGATGGGCGACAATCTATCGCAGTGGGAATACTTAGAAATGTCGCTACCAATGCTTTGCAATATGGGGCTTTCCGGCGTGGCGTTTGTCGGTTGCGACATCGGGGGTTTTGCGGAGAATGCAACCGCTGAATTGTTCGCGCGGTGGATGCAGGTGGGAATGCTGTATCCCTTGATGCGCGGTCATTCGGCGATAAATACGGCCCAACACGAACCGTGGGTTTTTGGCGATCGCACTGAGAAGATTTGCCGCGAATACATGAATTTGCGCTATCAGTTGTTGCCTTATATTTACACGTTGTTTTGGGAAGCAGCGACGACGGGAACACCGATTTTGCGACCGTTACTATATCAATTTCCGCGCGATCGGGCAACTTACCACCTTTACGATCAAGTATTACTCGGCCCGTCGCTGATGGCTGCACCTGTTTACCGGCCGGGAGTTGAACACCGCGCCGTGTATTTGCCGGAGGGGACTTGGTACGATTGGTGGACGGGCGAATGCTATCAGGGCCCGACGCACATTTTAGCTTATGCACCTTTGGAGAGAATGCCGCTTTACGTGCGGGGCGGGGGCATAATTGCGATGGAACCTGTGAGGCAATTTGTCAGCGAAGAACCGCTTGAGTCATTAAAAATGCGAATTTGGCCCGGAAACGGTGAATGGACGCTTTATGAGGACGACGGACACAGTTTTGAACATGAAAAAGGTGTCTGGGCAACGACTAATTACAAAGTGTATTTGGAAGAGGAAAAAATCATCGTTGAAATTGCCGCGCGCGAGGGTCAATTTTCGATTTCTGAACGCGAAGTTATTGTGGAAGTTGTTGGCGTTGGCGAACAGCGATTTACAGATGATGGTACGGTGCAGCGTTTGACATTTGGATAGTTTGATATTTGTCGCTTTCGCACTAACCCGCCGGGGGTTAAAACCCCCGTCTCACAGCTCAAGTCCACTGAAGTGGACTGAAGAAACAGCCTAGCAGACTTGATATAAATCCTGTACATATTGACCGGCACTCCTGTTTAAACGAAGCTAACCGACTCAAATTCTAAATATTAACCAACAGTCCTCTTTAGAGGACTTTAGCTATAACGAAGCTAACCGACTCAAATTCTAAATATTAACCAACAGTCCTCTTTAGAGGACTTTAGCTATGAGGCAGGGATTTAAATCCCTGGCGGCCTAATTGTTATCGAACTATATTACTTGACAACTACTGTTATAATACAGCAGGAGGAGATAAATAAATAAAATTATTGCGATTGAATTATGCAACCCATCCAAATTACCACATTCCAAGCTTTGTGGCGCAGCCTCGGCCTGATAATCAAAGCCGCACCAATAGAACTCCGCAATTTAATAATACTCAACATTATCAGCGGTGCTGCCCCATCTGCCGTGCTATTTTTAGATAAATTAATCATTGATGAAGTATCTCGGTTGCTATCGCAAACCCAAACAGCACAGCCCTTTGCTTTGATGCTTTCCCGGCCAATATTGCTGTGGAGTATAGGCGGAGTCTTAAGTCTCAAGTTAGTCGGCGATGCCCTAGACACAATGAACTCTTTTGTCGCGACATCTTTGCGCGATCGCGTTCAAGGCTTTGTCGAAGGAAAAGTCCTCGAAAAAGTCGCCAATTTCGACGATATTGCCCTCTTTGAAAACCCCGAACTATTAAATATAGTAGAACTAGCCAAAACCGGAGTATCCAAAATACAGCAACTAGCCTTTACCATCAGCATGACCATCACGGGAATTTTTATATTTATTCCATCGATAGGTCTTGCTGCTGCGATAGCTTGGTGGGTGCCAGTGCTGATGTTAATCTCATCATCTCCCTCAATTTATACCCAAAGAAAATATAGCCGAATCATCTGGAGAGTTCAAAGAAAGCAAGCTAAAATCAGCCGCGAAATGAACTTATCCAGTAGAGTCTTGACGGGCGAAGAATATGCTAAAGAATTGCGTTTGTTTGGGTTGCAAGAACTTTGGCTCAAACGCTGGCAGGGTCAGTTTTTGCAATTTTTTAGCGAGATGCAGCAAATCCGAAAAAAAGGAGCAATTGTTGTACTTTTCTGGTCGATGTTTAGTAGAATTGGAGTGGCTTTGCCATTTATTTATGTAGTAATGGGAGCTTTGGGTGGTCGCTATACTTTGGGCGATTTAGCACTCTATTCGGGTTTGATTGTCCAAGTAAAGCAAAGTTTGCACATACTGATTAGCACTTCTACTAATTTGTACGATATCTCTCTCAGCGTTAGTCCGATTTTTCAACTTTTGGAACTCAAACCAGAATTGCAGTCTCCGCTTGTGGATGTAGCATCTCGCCTGCCTAGTTTACCAGAAGGCGGGCAAGATTCCCGCCCCACAAAAGATAAAATTGGCATTGAGATTAAGCATTTATCTTTTTGCTATCCCGGTAGCAATAAAAGCACGGTTGAAGATATCAACTTAACGATTAATCCGGGGGAAATGCTAGTGCTTGTTGGTGAGAATGGCGCGGGTAAAACAACTCTTGGCAAACTCCTCGGTCGCCTGTACGACCCGACAAGTGGTACGATCGCCTGGAATGGCAAAGATTTGCGATCGTACTCTCTAGCATACGTGCGATCGCGCATCGCCGTTGTTATGCAAGATTACGCCCGTTTCCCCTCCACAGTCCGCGAAAACGTCGGTTTCGGCGACTTGCTTTCACTGTCGGATGACACCGCAATTAACGAAGCTATTTCTGAAGCAGGAATTGCAGCTAAAGTCAACAGTTTAGAGCAAGGTTTAGAGACTCCGTTGGGGAAACAATTAGAAGACGGCATCGACTTATCGGGGGGACAGTGGCAAAGAATTGCGATCGCCCGCGCCTTAATGCGGCTTTCTACAGCCGAAGTGCTCATTTTTGACGAACCAACCGCCGCCCTAGACCCCAAGACAGAACACGAAATTTACAGCATCTTCCGCCAAATAGCCGCCGGGAAAACAACCATAGTCATCAGTCACAGATTAGGCTTAGCAAAAATAGCCGATCGCATCGCCGTCATGGAAAACGGTAAAATAGCAGAAATAGGAACTCACGACGAATTGATAGCATCAAACGGAATTTACTGCTCAATGTTCACCCGTCAAGCTAGCAGCTATATTTAGAGTGAAATCAACAGTCCGCCAGGGGTTAAAACCCCTGTCTCATAGCGAAAGTCGGTTAAAACTGAGATCTTGCACCATTCTCAATAACAGGCAAGATGCCTGTTCCACAATAAAATTGATCTCTTGTGGAACAGGCATCTTGCCTGTTCCTAAACAAGTAATTGATATTGGTGCAAGATGTGAGTTGAAACCGACTGGGGAGATATTGCAATGCTTGTTCAAAAATGTGTCTTTCAGTCCTCTTTGAGAGGACTTTTGCTATGAGACGGGGGTTTTCAACCCCCGGCGGAATTGTGGGTTAGCGTGGGGAATTTGGCGCGGGTGATTGTGATAAATTATCGCGGATTTGCGATCTAATTTCTCTCGCTGCGTGGCGAGAAACCGAGTTTCTGCGACAATTTTCAGTTGAGTACGAGAAATATCGGAAGAAACCCGGTTCCTGGGATGATTGTGCGAGATAGATTTATGATAGATTAATCTCATTTGTTTTGTGGCAAAGTCTCGATCCCCCCTAGCCAAGGGCGGGCACGGGGGCACCGCCCCTACTAAGGGGGGGACAAAAGTCAAATACAAATTCCCGCTTCTGAACGAGGGGACAAAAGTTCGATTCAAAGTCCCCCTTGTTAAGGGGGATTTAGGGGGATCTAGCCTTCGAGGTAAAGCAGAGATACCTGTTTTACTGTTGAATGCAATCTTTTTGAGAAAATTGTCAGAAAGTGCGAGTTATAATAAAACCAACCTAGTTGGCGATAATATCAACGATGGAAACTATAACTCTCAACCTACCTGCCGCCGTCGCTTTAACCGACGAACAATTTTATCAATTGTCCATCGCTAATGAAGAGTGGCGATTAGAACAAACCCCCGAAGGAGAACTAATTATTATGCCTCCAACAGGCGGCGAAAGCGGCATCAGAAATTCCGATCTAAACCTGGGACTCGGTTTGTGGAATCGTCAGACTCGATTGGGAAAAGTCTTTGACTCTTCCACTGTCTTTCAATTACCCAACGGTGCGAAGCGTTCCCCTGATGCTGCTTGGGTACTCCTAGAACGTTGGGAAGCATTATCCGCAGAAGATAAGCGCAAATTTCCTCCCCTGTGCCCGGACTTTGTAATAGAATTGCGCTCGCAAAGTGATTCCCTAGAAACATTGCGGGCTAAAATGCGGTATTATCGAACTAACGGCTGTCGCTTAGGTTGGCTAATTGACCCCCAAACGCCTTTAGTAGAAATTTATCGGTTGTCTGAAGAGGTAGCAGAAGTTATTAATTTCTCTTTTGACCAACCGCCTACACTTTCGGGTGAAGATGTCCTTCCCGGATTTCTTCTAGATATTACACCTATTCTCAACCCTTGAATCTCGATCCATTTTCTTTAGTTGGCTGGCGAGAAACGGGGTTTCGGCGACAATTTTTGGTTGATTACGAGAGATATAGGAAGAAACCCGGTTTTTGGGATTCACTGCGTGGCGAGAAACCGGGTTTCGGCGACAAATTTTGGTTGAGTACGAGAGATATAGGAAGAAACCGGGTTTCTGAGATTCTTGTGCCTCCGAAAAGTCGATCGCCAATTATCTCCCCGTCAACGTATCCGCATAAGGATCGGGCAAAGCTTGCTGCACTTCCAAAAGCGACAAAGCATCTCCACTCAACGGTTGGCTAATCAAATTTTTTTTTAGCCCATCCCCCCGGCGATCGCGCTCTTGCAGCTTCAGCAATTCCTCTTGATAAACAGCCACAATTCGCCCTAAACTCAGCACCAAATCATCCCAATTATCATCTCCCACCAACTTCTCAGAAATTCCCTCAAATAACTCTCCCGCTTGCCTTTTTTGAACATAAGCTTTCAAAAGCTTTCCCGACTTTTGCAAAACGGCCTGATAAATATCCCCATCAGACCACCACAGCCCCTGTTGACTCAGCAGCCAAGTCAAAATATACTCGCGAGCGTGTTGCTCCTTCACCCAGGCCGCGAGATACTGCAAATCTTCCATAGTTACAACAGTCTCCTCAATTTTCCTCAAAATGTCCGCTTGTTTGTATCTACCGTTACCGCGATCGACATAATACCTGCCTTATCATCACCTGCCCGCGCCATTAATATCCCTTAAATCTTAAAAAAACCCTACTGATTTACCAAACAGCAATTCTGAGAATATAAAAATAAACCTAAACCTCCTAGGTCTATTGTCCAATACTTTTAGTCCACCGGAAAGCGCTACACCCCGCCTCGCTTTCCTCTCTCGCAAACCTATCCTCAAGCGGGAACAACCAGCGGGTTATTAGCATGACAAAGCAAAATTTTGGTTTAATCGGTCTAGCAGTGATGGGCGAAAACCTAGCGCTCAACGTCGAAAGCAGAGGCTTCTCCGTGGCTGTGTACAACCGCACAGCAGCTAAAACCGACGACTTCATGGCACAACGCGCCCCCGGCAAGAACATTGTAGCCGCCAAGACTCTGACAGAATTCGTCGATGTCCTAGAAACCCCGCGCCGAATCTTAGTGATGGTGCAAGCTGGGAAACCCGTAGATGCAGTCATCGACCAGCTCAAACCCATGCTGTCACCGGGCGACATGATTATTGACGGCGGCAACTCGCTCTATGACGACACCGAACGCCGCACCAAAGATTTAGAATCGATGGGGCTGGGATTTGTCGGCATGGGCATCAGCGGCGGCGAAGAAGGCGCGCTCAACGGTGCTAGCTTGATGCCCGGTGGCACGCACGCTGCTTACGGCCTACTAGAGCCAATTCTCACCAAAATTGCGGCTCAAGTAGATGACGGCCCCTGCGTCACATTCATCGGCCCCGGTGGCGCCGGCCACTACGTGAAGATGGTTCACAACGGCATTGAGTACGGGGATATGCAGCTTATTGCTGAAGCCTACGATTTGCTCAAAAACGTTGGTGGATTGAACGGCAAGCAGTTGCAGGAAGTTTTTGCCGAATGGAATACCACAGACGAACTCAACTCGTTTTTGATTGAAATTACGGCTAATATTTTCAAGTACAACGACCCCGAAACTAAGCAACCCTTAGTTGAGGTAATTATGGACGCAGCCGGCCAAAAAGGCACGGGCCGCTGGACTGTTATGAGTGCTTTGGAATTGGGCGTGAGCATTCCCACAATTATCGCTGCTGTGAATGCCAGAATCATGTCTTCTTACAAAGACGAGCGCATCAAAGCTTCCCAAGAACTGACGGGGCCTAGCGGCAAGTACGAAGGCGATACTAAAGAGTTTGTGAACAAAGTTCGGGATGCGCTTTACTGCTCGAAGATTTGCTCCTACGCGCAAGGCATGGCGTTGTTGAGCGCGGCCTCGAAGTCGTACAATTACGACTTGAGTTTGAGCGAAATTTCCCGAATTTGGAAGGGTGGCTGTATTATTCGGGCTGGCTTTTTGGACAAGATTAAAACAGCTTTCAAGGACGACCCCACGCTGCCGAATTTGCTGTTAGCGCCGGAGTTCAAACAGAGCATTCTCGATCGCCAATCGGCTTGGCGAGACGTGTTAGCTACTGCTTGCCAACTGGGGATTGCAGTGCCAGCATTTAGCGCCTCGCTGGACTATTTCGACAGCTACCGCCGCGAAAGATTGCCGCAAAACCTCACGCAAGCTCAGCGTGATTATTTCGGGGCTCACACCTACGAGCGCACCGACAAACCGCGCGGCGAATTCTTCCACTCTGAGTGGACGCAGACTGCTAAAGAATCGCTGCAAACTGGTAGTGGTGATTAATTAATTTTTGTAGGGTGCGTTTCGGCGCACCTTATTAATTTTTGTAGGGTGCGTTTCGGGGTACCTTACAGATAGAACATGAGATTACTACCAACCGATCTTATTCCTGAACCCACACAGATACTGAACCGCCTTGACAGCGAAACTCGCCCCAACCCCACTCGTTAGTAGAAACAGGTTCCTTAATATGCCCTGTTAAATCCACAAACTTAGCATGAGGTTTACCAACTTCCATCCACTTGGAACCCTCCGGGCCGTCACTCATAATTACTGCCATTGCCTGTGGATGTTTCCGATTGCCCAATCTCGTCCAGCCAATGGTATTCCAATGATCGAAATAGTCATATTGAGGGCCGTAGGCGAAGTGTTTGCGAGCATGGAGAAACTTGTCAATTAGCGATCGATGAGAAGGCATAACAATCTTGTACCGATTGCCATCACGCCCCCAATCTTCATATTCTGCACCGTAATAATCCGGGTAGAAAACGCAGGGATAACCTTCTTTTCGCAATAGAATAATCGCATAAGCAAGAGGTTTAAACCAGGGTTCTACCACAGATTCAAGTGCTTGCAGCGGTTGGGAATCGTGGTTTTCGACAAACGTTACTGCATGAGTCGGTTGCTGCTGCATCATTGTACCGTCTAAGATGCGCCGCATATCGTAGTTACCGCCCTGTTGGCTGGCGTAATGAAAGTTGTAATGCAGCGGCACATCAAAAACTGACATTTTGCCCTTAACTGAACCGACATACCAGTGCAGGATATCGATATTTGGTGCCCAATACTCACCGACAACAAACAAATCTTTGCCGACATATCGCTCCAATTCATCCAACCATTCCGGAAAAAACCAAGACGATATGTGTTTGATTGCATCTAAACGGAAACCGTCGGCACCTGTTGTGTCGAGATACCACTTACCCCAGCGTGTAATTTCATCTCGTACCCCTTGCTCCTGAAAATCCAGATCGCACCCCATTAAATATGCAAAATTGCCATTTTCTAGGGCAACATAGTCATCAAAACTTCTACCTTCTACCAAATAGACTGTGCTGCGATCGTCTTTATTGTATTCGTTGTAGTCTACTGCGTCAAGATGCCACCAGTGCCATTCAAATTGGGAATATTTACCTTGGCGTCCGGGAAAGTTAAAATGAGTGTAGCTTTTGATTTCTTGCAATCCACCTTTGGGATTTAGCCGATTGTTTTGAGGATAAGGAGTTGCCTTAAATATCTCTGCTGCATCTGCACCCATTTTGTGGTTGATAACTACATCGGCATAGACTTGAATCTGAGATTTGTGCAAGGCTGCGATCGCATCCAAATATTGCTGCTTAGTACCATATTTGGTGCGAATTGAACCTTTTTGGTCGAATTCTCCCAAATCAAATAAGTCGTAAACCCCATATCCAACGTCGCTTTGCCCGCCACTTCCTTTGTAAGCTGGCGGCAGCCACAGTGCCGTAAAACCCGCATCAGCCAATTCTTTTGCTTGGTTTTTCACCTCATCCCACAGGGTTCCTCGATCGGGAATGTACCAGTGGAAATATTGCATCATCGTGCCGTTGATATCTGCCATTTTGCACCCTTGCCTTGAGATGATACTGACAATTTAAACCGATCTTAGGCTACAGCCTTGCCCATTGTCACTGTATCCGCCGTAATTTTTGCTAAACCTACGGTTTGGGTGTGATTAAAGTTGTGTTACAGTTCTCAACTATAACATCCCTTGACTTTCGCCTGACTCTTTGAACCATACTTGAACTTGACTGCAGACAAAAAGCCCCAGTCCAATATCGGGAATCTAAAAGAATCAGTAAGTAAGATCACAATGTGCTTGTGATCTTACTTGCGATCTTAGTAGATAACTATACTGAGCAAATCTGCTAACATCATAACTACTCATTAAAAAAAATGTAATTATATGAAATCTTTTATTGGAAGAGCCGCTGCCGTTTTTGGTGTGATTGCGACATCGGTATTGGATACACTGAAAGAAGAAGAGGAAAACAAGCGTTTATTAGACAGTGGTATTCTGGAAGTGGATGAAATGACGGGAAAAGAGTTTGAAAAATTTCTAGAGGTTCATTTTATAAACTTTGCTTATACTGTGACTTTAACTCAAGAGAGTCAAGATTATGGGGCGGATTTAATTTTATACAAAGATGGCTCCACAATCGTGGTTCAAGCGAAAAGAAGCAAAAATCTAGTTGGGATTAAAGCAGTTCAAGAAGTAGCAGGAGCCGTCAGACATTACAAAGGAAATAAAGGCCGAGTAATCACCAACAACCGATTTACAGAAAACGCTTACAATCTTGCTAAATCTAACGACGTAGAGTTATGGGATCGAAAAAAACTAATCGAATTCATCCTGCTAGCTAAGAATTGTAAATAACTTCTATACTAAACTAAGTGCATCATTCGGATCTTGAAATCGCTGCATAGAGTCAAACTTTCGTCCGCCTCCGCAGACTGTGCGAGATCGACCTATATCATTAATCTCACTGTTGAATCATGCTACAAATTTCTAACACTGTGTTCATAGACGATCGCGAAATCGAGATTAGTGCGATTCGCTCTCAAGGCGCGGGGGGGCAAAATGTAAATAAGGTGGCGAGTGCTATTCACTTGCGCTTTGATATCCCAGCTTCCTCATTGCCCGATCGCTACAAGGAGCGTTTGTTGCAAATCAACGACCAGCGCATCACCTCCGAAGGTGTGATTGTCATCAAGGCGCAGGAACACCGCAGCCAAGAACAAAACCGGGAGGAGGCTTTGAGACGGCTGCAAGAACTGATTAAAAGTGCGATCGTCATACCGAAAAGGCGCAAACCCAGCAAAGCAACTCGCAGTTCCCAGCGCAAGCGTCTCGACAGCAAAACCAAGCGAGGGCAGATTAAAGCTTTGAGAGGGAAAGTCACGGATTGAGCGATGAAAGATCCTTGTCACCCTCTAGACATCGATCAGTTGCAGTTAATTCCGGTCGAAATGGATGATTGCAGGCTCATTTGCAGTTAGCCCTGGGTTTGTGTTGCAGTTAATCCTGGCTGAACAGTAATTTCAGTTGCAATTAATCCATCCTCAAAAATCGCAGCATTGCAGGGACAGAGCGTTTAGTATTGCAGGTCGCTACACCTAGGGGGGAAAATCTATACCCTAGTACCAGAACTGTTGCGCGATCGCCTGATCTACAATTGAGGCAGTGGGCTTCGACTTTTAATGGAAGCAGAATATTGAGGAATTTATGGCAATTAAGGTGATTGGTGCAGGTTTTGGACGAACGGGAACGCTATCTATCAAAGCTGCTTTAGAAGAACTCGGTTTTAGTAAATGCTACCACATGGTAGAACTTCTAACACACCCTTCTGATGTAAAGTTCTGGGAGGATGCCAGTCAGGGAAAACCTGTCAATTGGGATGCTTTGTTTGATGGCTACCAAGCAATAGTAGATTACCCAGGTTATCGTTACTATAGTCAACTTATGCAGCACTATCCTGATGCTAAAGTTCTGTTGAGTATTCGAGATGCAGATAGTTGGTATGAGAGTACCTTGAAAACAATCTACCAAGCAGGGCCAAAAGGCTGGAAGAAGCTAAAGATGGCTTTATCGCTCCCATTTTCTCCAAAGCTGCGGAATCTAGTTCGCATCTTCCGCATGGCAGATAAAGATGTTTGGGTGAAGGATTTTCAAGGGAAATTTGAGGATAAACCCTACGCGATCGGAATTTTCAATCAACACATTGAAGAAGTCAAACGTTTGGTTCCACCAGAGCGCCTGTTAGTTTACCAAGTGAAGGAGGGTTGGGAACCCTTGTGTCACTTCCTTGGCGTATCTGTTCCTCCTGACAAGCCTTTTCCACATCTCAACGATCGCGCCACATTTCAACAGGCATCAAAAGAGCTTTACTAGCATTGAAGTTCCTGCCCAATTAAAGATTAATCATTATTACAATCTACCTCTCCCCCCCTTCCAAGGGTAGGTTCGATCCTGGTCGGGTTAAGGTCGATCGACCTTGCAGCCTGACTCAAAATTGTATCAGCAGTAATTTTTTAACTGTTGGTTTGGTTTGATTGCTTCTTCGGGCCAAAGCTCTCTGGAAGTTCATCTATTTTTTCTATTTGTAGTTCGCGGCAAATTGCTTTCAACTGTTCGAGAGAAAATTTGGGCTCTGTTGCTCCAGATATCCATCTGTGATAGGTGGCGCGGGGAATCCCACATTTAAAAGCGAACTCATCTTGTGATAAGTCGGTTTTGTGGATTCTTAGGGCTTCCAATGGTGAATTGCCCTCCTGTCTTCGTTCTTTTCTTGATGACATTGGATCGTAAAATCTCATATTGAGATGTCATACTTGACAAAATTAAATTGACATCTCATAATGAGACAAAGGTGACATGACAAAGGGCGGCGAGCGCGAGTCTCGTTTCGTCAAAATGCAGGTTTGAAGAACCGCCTGATTTTTCGTGTCTATCAATTGTGCCTGCATACCCAAGCGTATGTTCCGGGGAAGGGCGCATACCTCAAGCCTCTTTTCCTCAACGCCGAGGAGGTGATGCCATGTAAAAGGTCGATCGACCTCACAGCCTGACTCAAAATTGTATCAAATGTCAACACCATGATTTAGCTGTGCTTGTTAGTTGTCGTTCGGTGAGGGCGCTCGACTTGGTAAGTCATCGGGAATTTTGGTTACGTCTAATCCTAAAACCTCAAACATAGTTTTTAGAGAAACCTGGTACAGGTTAGCCATAGCAAGTATGTTTTCAGCGTTAGGTAGAGCCTTGCCTAATTCCCAGTCAGCTTGTCTTCGCTCGGAAATTCCGATTTTTTCTTTGACTTGAGGGCGTGTTAGTCCAGCTTGTTCTCTGAGTAGTCTCAATCGAGACTTCTCCTTTTCTTGTAAATCTTCTTCTATCATAGGACGAAATATTCATGATGCAAACGTCTTGACAAAAACTCGGATAAGACGTAAACTTCATGTTGGTAGGAACAATAAAGGCAGCTCAACGAGCCTCCTTTCGTCAAAATGCAGGTTTGAAGAACCGCCTTATTTGTAGTGTCTACCCATTATGCCTGCATAGCCAAGCGTTTTTTCGGCTTGGGCGCATACCTCAAGCCCCTTTTTTCTCAACGCCGAGGAGGTAATGCCATGTAAAAGGTCGATCGACCTCACAGCCCAGTTTAAAATTGTATCAAATATCAAGACCATGATTTAGCTCTGTTTGTTAGCTGTTCCTCGGCGGAACGTAATCATCAACAAGTCCTGAAACATCTAGCCCGATCGAGTGACAGAACTGTTTCAAGCTAATATTTAGCGCTGTACAGATGGCTATTGCAGTATCAACTCTGGGTTTTTGTTTTCTTTTTTCTATTGAATACAAAGTATCTTCAGAGACTTTCCCCGTCAGTTGCTGGCTAAGCTCTCGGCGACTCAAGCCCCTGTATTCTCTAATTTCTGCAAGGCTCATTTCGTATAAATCCCGTACTTCTTGATTCATGGTGCAGAATATTTCGTAGTTTACCCTGAACCAAAACAATAAGTCTGACTAAACTACGAAGAAGGAGATAGTAAAGCGGTTGGGCGAGCCTCCTTTGGTCAAAATGCAGGTTTGAAGAACCGCCTGATTTTTCGTGTCTATCAATTGTGCTCGCATACCCAAGCGTTTTTTCGGGTTGGGCGCATACCTCAAGCCCCTTTTTTCTCAACGCCGAGGAGGTGATGCCATGTAAAAGGTCGATCAACCTCACAGAGACGGCCCAGCTCAAAATTGTATCAAATATCAAGACCATGACTTCGCTGTACTTGTTAGTTGTCCGATCGCTCTGGCGCGAAAGTTGGTAGGTCGTCGGGAATTTTGGTTACATCTAGTCCCATACATCTAGCAAGTGTTTTTAGTGGTACGCCTAGCTCGCGCGCCAGAGCAATGGCCCTATCGAAGCGAGGAATGGATTCTCCTCGTTCCCAATCGCCAATAATGCGAATTCCTACCCCCATTCGACGACTAAGTTCGGGTTGGGTCAAATTTGCACTTTCTCTAAGGTTTTTCAAGGTTATGGTTTCTTGATCTTTAGCTTCCATCAATTATAGCAGTTAATTGCTAGCAAAATAGTGCTTGACACATTCACAACCTGGCACTAAACTGCTAGTAGATAGGCAAAACAAAGGCAACAGGGCGAGCCTCCTTTCGTCAAAATGCAGGTTTGAAGAACCGCCGGATTTTTCGTGTCTATCAATTGTGCTTGCATACCCAAGCGTTTTTTCGGGTTGGGCGCATACCTCAAGCCCCTTTTTTCTCAACGCCGAGGAGGTGATGCCATGTAAAAGGTCGATCGACCTCACAGGACAACCCAGCTCAAAATTATATCAAAGATCCAGACCAAAACTTCTCCTTTGCGATCGCACAACTTCCGTGCTATCGTGCCCTTTCTCGAACCATTCCAGATCATGTCCACATCAATTGACAACTTCTACCTAGGCGATGTCGCCTCCAACTTTCACTTTGCAGGCCCGCTGCTAGACTTTGAAGAAGAAATCCAGAATCAATCTCCCTTTCACGATTTAGACTACCTGACAGGCGAAATTAAAAGGGGATTCCTAGACTACGTGCGTCAAGGAATCATGCTGGACGCGATCCGAAAACTGCGATTGTACAAAGACAAGTTCAAAACTTTTAAAACTTACTGCGAACAAGCATTAGGCAGGCAGTATTTTTACTGCACGCAAATTATCAAAGCTGCTGGCATTTGCCTGCGCTTAATTAAAGCCGGATTTGAGATTTTGCCTAGCTGCGTCGCTCAAGTTGTTCCTTTGTTCAAACACGCAATTACCGACCAATATGGCGACTGTCGTTTACAGGAAAAGTGGCAAGAAGTTGTCGATGTCATCCCCAAAGAAAGGATTACCGCAGTAACTATTGCCGAAACAGTTGACAACAATCCCAACCTCCGGCTCAAACAAATTCGCATTAAAACCGACACCTACGCCCTTTTAACCAAAAAAGCAGCCGCAGCCGGACTGTCAATTTCGGAATTTTTGGCAAGGTTGGTTGGCGAATACAATCCCAGCAATTTAGAGCAGCCAGCGGAACATACCCCGGAACAAGAGGAGATTTTAGACCAATTAGACGCGGAGTTTAAGAAGCCCGCAACGGAACAGACTTCAACTTCTGCCCCAGGAAAAGTTAAGTCTAAAGGTTTTGGAGTCAAAGTTGGCCCTAAAGGTGGTAAAAGGGAAGTTAAGGCGAAAACTTCGGAAGGGGAAGTTAAGGCGAAAACTTCGGAAGGTGAAGTTAAGTTCAAAAATCGGCAAAGTGAAATCAAAGCCGAGAAACAGTCGAATTCATTTAATGAGAAAAATCATGAAGTCATCTGCCCAAAATCCAATCATGCGTCAACTGAAATTAATGGAGGTTCAACTGAACGAAATTCAGTGCCACCTTATTAAAGCCACAGTGTTGAATTGGTGGCAAATAGTTTTGCCTGACGGACAAAAGATTGCGATCGAGCACGCGGGCGGCGGACACTGGATTTTTCGGGCTAACGGGCTTGAGAAATCTCATCCAGAAGTGCGGCTAGCGGTGTTAAGGGCGATCGCCCAAGGCTGTCGCAGGTAAGTTATCAGGGGGTTGTTCCCCTTGGCGTCTCAAGTAGTGCTGCGGGTGAGGACACGGCATGACAGCCGTGTCCCGGAAGGGACTGGTGGGCTGGTGGAGTGGTGAACTGAATTTGAGATGATTTGGAGATGCTGGGGGCGATCGACATTAGTTGCGATTGCGATCGGAATTTCCCAACTGTAGGTCAAAGTTAAAATTTCCCGCGTTGTGGGCCCAGGGCTGGTGTCAACGATATATTATGGGGTTTGGGGAGCAATGCCTTAGCAGAGCCTATTCATACATCTAAGCCAAGCAGCATTAGGCTAGCCCTCAATTCGTGACATTTTCTTCCCAGACTATACTCAAAAGACCTCTCCAATAATCAACTTGAAATCCTTGTACCGAGGTAGCTAAATCTTAATTTCCACTCTGTCTAATACTCTGCCTTATATTAAATCCGCGCTTCATCGTCGGGCGTAAAATCGAGTCAACAATCAACACTCAACTATCATATCAAATCTGTTAGCATCGGAATTATTCCTATCTCTCTTCTCGACCTCTGCGTTAATCAGCGTCAATCCCTTGTCATCTGCGGCCGGAGAAATTATCTTTTTTTCAGCGCAGATGAGGGCAGATTAACACAGATTAACGCAGATGAATTCTATCAATTCCGGTTGCACCATCCGTGATTGTTGACTGTTGACTGGATTTGACTATTCCGCTGCAACCGGAATTTATCTCATTCAGTTTTTCGACTGACAGTTAACAGCCAACACTCAACAATCATCACGAGTACAACCGGAATTAAGATTACTCTATTGGATGAAGCAATTTCTCAATTGTCTCCACTAACGTTTCAGGCTCAACAGGCTTGGGAAGATGCCTGTGAAATCCGGCTGCTAGTGCTTGCTGTTGATTTGCCTCACCTGCATACGCTGTGAGGGCGATCGCGGGAATCTCTCCTCCCTCCTGTGTAGATAGTTGTCTGACTTGACGAATCAACATATAGCCATCAATTTGTGGCATTCCAATATCAGCAATCAAAACATCTGGCTTAGATTCATTGAGCTTTTGTAGCGCATCTTTTGCTGAAGATACAGAGATCACTGTGGCTCCCGCTTGCTCCAAAATACATTGAACTAACTCTAAATTGTCTACTTCGTCATCGACGGCCAGGATACATAATCTAGCCAAGGGTGAAGTGTGAGCTTTGAGTGATAGATTATCGTTGTGGTCACTGTTTTCATCATTGCTTCTGGCTAATAAGGGAAGTGTGACAGTAAATGTTGCTCCCTGTCCTTCTCCAAAACTTTCGGCTTTGACAATTCCACCGTGTAGCTCAACGACGTGACGCACGATCGCTAATCCCAGCCCTAACCCACCAAATGTTCTCGTAATACTGCTATCGGCTTGTCGAAATGTGTCAAATACATAGGGAATAAATTCGGGCTTAATCCCTTTCCCTGTATCCCTGACTTGAATTTGAGCATAGGAATCAATCCTTTTTAGCTCAACTTCAACTCGACCTCCAGTTGGAGTGAACTTAATGGCATTGGTGAGCAAATTCCAGACAACCTGTTGCAATCGGGTAGCATCTCCTAACACATCGCCGACATGGGGTTCGAGGTGAGTTTGAATTTGAATGTTTTTCGCTTCGGCGGCTAAACTAACTGTTTCGAGCGCAGCTTTAAGAGTTGTTTTCAAATTAATAGGAGTAGAGTTCAAACTCAGCTTGCCTTGTAGAATGCGAGAAATATCCAGTAAATCCTCAATCAGTTGAACTTGCAACTGGGTATTGCGTTCAATCGTTTCGAGAGCTACCGCCGTCTTGCCAGAATCCAGGGTTCCCCTTCGCAGCAGTCGAGTCCAACCCAGAATCGGATTCAACGGAGTTCGCAATTCGTGCGACAAGACAGCTAAGAACTCATCTTTAATTCGGTTAGCTGCTTCTGCTTGTGTCCGTGCTTGCGATTCAGACTCGTAGAGCCGTGCTCGGTCGATCGACTGCGCCGACTGCTGTGCCAGTGCCAAAACAAAAGCGCGATCGCTCTCACAAAGCTGGGGAAGAGTTGAAAAACTGAGCGACAGTCCACCAACGGCTTGTCCTTCAATCAACAATGGCACTGAAATCCAGGCTTCTAAACCCGCCTTGGCATACGCTTCGGCTAAATGAGGATAACGGGCAATTCGGTTTTCAATAGTTTCTACCCAAACAGGTTGCCCACTTCGCACAGCTTCTGCCAGAGGATAGGGTGCATGAAGTGAAAAACTGCGCTGAAATTTTCCTACGTGTTCATACCCGATAGCTTGAATAATCTCCAGTTCGCTTTTATCCTGGTTTAATACGGCAACCAAACCAGAACTCGCTCCCAGTGCCGACATTCCCTGTTCAATAATCACATGAGCCACTTGAGCCGCGGTTAGCGATTCAGACAAAGCCGTCATCACCGCCAGCAGTCGAGCCGTCCGGTTAGCCGCGAGTTCGGCAGCTAATTGCGCTTGTTGTGTTTCATTATAGAGACGAGCGTTATCAATGGCGATCGCTGCTCGCTGAGCCAAATCTTCAGCCAGGCCAATGTCTTCCAGGCGATAGCGGCGATCGGATTCAGTAAACACAAAGGTAATGCTACCCAACACGCGCCCGCGTGCCTGTAGCGGTGCAATGATGCAGGACTTTAACCCAACTCCACGTAAGATTTCCAGGTATTCAGCATTCGGCACTGTGGCAACTAACTGTTCATCTGTAATCTCAATCCCAATTTCAACCTGTCGTGTTTGCATGACTTTAGTAATGCCATACCCATCATCGAGATGTCTGGGAAAGCGTTGAGCCAACTCCCAGCCCAACTTCACTTTTTCGGGATCTGAATGAGCAACTGCAACACGACTGATTGTGCGATCTTCATTCAGCAGATCGACACTACACCAATCTGCAAAATAAGGAACTGCCAGCTTTGCAACGCTTTGGAGAGTTTGTTCATACTCTAGCGAAGAGGAAAGGATAGCACTCACTTCCGCTAAAAATGCTGATTTTTCCTGAGAAACCTCTGCTAAAGCACGGGCTGCCTGTTCTTTAACAAGCTGTACTCGTTCGTCTTCGGTTTGCTTGCGTTCAGTAATGTCGCTGAAAGCAGCAATGATATTGATAATTTTTTCTTCTGCGTCAAACAAAGGGGAAGCATTGATCGAAAGAATCGTGCGGGTGCCATCGGCATGGTTAATGGCATGTTCAATGCCATAAATAGCCTGACCTGTTTGCATAACCCTCGCAAACGGCAGTTCATCTTCTGGGAAAGGATGACCCTCCACGGTTGTAATGAACCAGGATGGATCTTTATAGCCTCGCTCCACAATGTCGCTGCTAGTTAATCTTAAAATCCTCTCTGCTGCCCTATTTGCGGTAATAATCTGTCCGGTAGAATCTAAAATAGTGATGCCATCAGGAATAGTTTGGAAGATGCTGGATAATTGCGCTTCACCCTCACGCAGAGCAGTTTCTGCCTGCTTGCGTTGTGTAATGTCGTGCATCACGACAACAGCACCTTGTTTTTCGCCGTTGGCGGCAATAATCGCCTGTCCAGTTGCTAACAGCATTCGCGGCGTTCCCTGCTGCGGAACAATCATCATTTCCACATCACGAACGTTGTGTCCTTGCAAGGCCTGGAACAGGGGAATATCCTCTGTATTCATACCTGTTTTGCCGTCGGGCAAATACAAGTTATAATACTGAGCCCATTGCTCCGGTGGAACTGGCTGCTGAGGTAATCCATGAAAATCTTTAGCTGCTTGGTTAAATACCGTCAATATGCCATCTGCATCGCAAGCGACAATGCCAGCTTGAACGTTGTTTAGGATTGCCTTCAAAAACTCCTGTTCTTTCTGAAGGGTGGCTTCCACCTGCTGGCACTTTATGATTTCGGCTTTCAATTGTCGATCGGCTTGAGATGTTTCGGCGGTTTCTTGGAAGTAAAAGAGTAAGCTATCTTCACTCTTGATTGCGCGAATTCTCAACCACTTGTTGAGTGAGGGATAGTGTTCTTCAAACTCGATTGCAGTTTGCTTTACGCTCGCTCGATGACAATACTTATATAGCTCAGAGGTAGGCTCGACCGCAAATACTGTCCATATCGTTTTGCCAATTATGTCTTGCCACTTCCTATTTAAAAGCTGCTCTGCTTTACGGTTGACATAGGTGCAGTACCACTCTAAATTAATGCAAATGAATGCCTCAGTCATATGGTCTACGATCGCCCCAAATCGAGCTTCGATCGCCTGACAGTCTGTACATAGCTTTTGAGGAAAATTTACAGTAAACTCTTTTCGATGATTCAAGGAGTTTGTACGTTCTACATTCATTGCGGTTAGTTCTGCCTATTTACCTATTATGCCAGTTATTGTTAGGGAATCAAGATCCAACGTACCCAAAACTCAAGTCCTTCAGTGTCTTAGCAAATGTGCGATCGCTTTCACCAATTTTTCAGGTTCGACAGGCTTCGAGATATGTATCCCAAATCCGGCAGCATGGGCTTGCTGCCGATCGATCTGCTACATAAAACTGACGTGCTGCGGGAATTGGTAAGAGGGTTGGAGCGGAAAATACCGAAAAGTACCGAATTGTCCTAGAAATTAGGGATTAAGTGGAATCTCTCCAGCATAGGTACTAAGAGGATTTTCTCAATTCAAGCTGAGTTGCTTCCTAAGGAAGATCTCCCTTAAGGCAGGTGCTTTGGCGAGATTGTTCGCTGCTCAGGACGTTAAAATAAAATGGATATCGCCCGTATCAACCCCTTTGGTTCAATGGGCGTTGCTAAGCTGATGTGCATCTAACTCCTTAGATGCACATCAGCTTAGCAACACCTCCGGCATTGTGGGCCCACTTCTCCTGCAAGGTAGATAAATATATCCCCCTAGTGGCAGACAATCAGATATAGCAAATGTTATATATTCCTGAATTTGTCTAATTCCTCCTCGAACTCTCGTGCTTCAACAGGCGATCGTGCTTAAGCAACCAGACGTTACAAACCTTGATTGATGCCTGTCCGGTCGCCATTGCTTTCGCCTCCGGCTTTCAACAGCATATTTCTAAACCTGTAGAGCCAGAAGACCTGATTCAGGCGATAACTTCGTTAAGCGCTGCTAACGCTGCCTTGGTCAGGCACCTCTGAATAACGCAACCTCATTCCCCTTGCATTTCCCATTCTCCACTCGCCCGTTGACTCAAAACCCATGACTGAAACTTCTTCTAAACCCATTGCCCTAACCGCTCTTTTGCCAGCAAATGAGGCGGAACGATTAGAGGCACTGCGGCGATACAAGATTCTGGATACTCCAACTGAAGCGGCATTCGATCGCATTACGTCACTAGCGGCTCGTATGTTTGATATGCCAATCGCCCTAGTCTCTCTGGTAGACGAATCGAGAGCCTGGTTCAAGTCCTGCTACGGCTTTGATCTACGGGAAGTGCAACGGGATGCTACCATTTGCAGCTTGGCGCTGTTATCTAACGATGTTCTAGTCATTCCCGACACCAGGCAAGACAAGCGCCTCACCTGTAATCCATTCGTACAAAATGAACCCGGTCTGCGTTTCTATGCGGGTGCGCCGTTGCTCACTCAGGATGGCTTTAACCTGGGTACCCTTTGTTTGTTAGATATGAAACCGCGCGATGCCTTAACCGATGAGCAAACAGCAACTTTAGCAGATTTGGCGGCAATGGTTGTGGATGAATTAGAGCTACGGCTAGCAGCGCGTAAAATTGCTCTACTGGATGCGGCTCTGCTAGAGGTGACACAGGGCGTTTCTGCCGTGACGGGTGAGGCATTTTTTTCGGCTCTGGTACAACACTTCACGAAGGCACTGGGAAGCGATTATACCTATATTGGTTTGGTCACTGGAGACGACAAAGAAGCGATTACAACAATCGCGGCTTGTGCCCAAGGTCAAATTATCGACAACTTTGAATATCTGTTGCAGGACACACCTTGCCGAGAAGTTATTCGACAACAAAAAATGTGTTGCTACCCCCGTGGTGTGCAAGCGTTATTTCCCAAAGCTCCCCTTCTAGAACCCTTGAAGGTGGAAAGTTATGTGGCAATTCCGTTCTTTGACTTGGCAGGCAAACCGTTAGGGTTGCTGGGCGTGATGGACGGCAAGCCGTTGGAAAATGTTCAGCTTGCAGAATCCCTGCTGACAATTTTTGCCATACGGGTTGCCACTGAACTGGAGCGGCAGCAGGCCGAAGAGATGCGAATACAAACGCTGATCAAAGAGCAGCAGTATAGCCGCCAACTGCATGGATTGACGCAGGCAGCCTTAGCAATCAACGCAACCCTTTCTGTTGAAGAAGTGCTGCAAGTCATTACCCAGCAGGCATATCAAATCATTGGCACTCACCAGTCGGTGACAAGCCTGACAATCGATCAAAACTGGACACAGGCAATTAATGCTGTTTACTTGTCCGACAAGTATGCCCAGTGGCAAGATTATAACGACCAGACGGATGGATCTGGAATCTATGCCTGTGCTTGTCATTTGAACCGATCCATGCGAATGACCCAGGCAGAACTGGAAGCTGACCCCAGGTGGAAAGGGTTTGGCGATGCAGCAGACAGGCATCCCCCCATGCGCGGTTGGTTGGTTGCTCCTCTCGTGGGACGAGACGGACGCAACATTGGGTTAATCCAGCTATCCGATAAGTACGAAGGTGAGTTTACAGAAGAAGACGAAGCGATTCTGGTGCAACTGGCACAAATGGCATCGGTGGCTGTTGAAAACACTCGGCTGTATGAAGCCGAACAGCGTGCCCGCACACAAGCAGAGTCAGCGAACCGGATTAAGGATGAGTTTTTAGCCGTGTTGTCCCATGAGTTGCGATCGCCCCTTAATCCGATTCTGGGCTGGACAAAGCTCCTTCGCAGTCGCAAGCTGGATGAAACAGCCACAGCTCGTGCGCTAGCAACGATCGAGCGCAACGCTAAATTGCAAGCGCAACTGATTGAAGACTTGCTCGATGTCTCTCGAATTCTTCAAGGAAAGCTGAGCCTCAATGTCTGTCCCGTTAATTTGCCATCCATCATTAAAGCGGCAATGGAAACAGTCCGTCTGGCAGCAGAGGCAAAGTCAATTGAAATTCAAATGCGATTTAAACCGGGTATTTGCCAAGTTTCCGGTGATTCAACCCGCTTACAACAAGTGGTGTGGAATCTGCTATCCAACGCGGTTAAGTTCACCCCAACTGGGGGACAGATAGAAATCACATTAGAGCAAATCGGGTCTGAGGCACAAATTCAGGTGAGTGACACCGGCAAGGGAATTTCTCCAGACTTTTTGCCCCATGTGTTTGAGTATTTCCGACAAGCGGATAGCACTACAACCCGTAAGTTTGGGGGATTAGGGTTAGGGTTGGCGATCGTGCGTCACCTCGTCGAGTTGCACGGAGGAACTGTTACAGTAGACAGTCTAGGAGAGGGACAAGGGGCGACTTTTACAGTCAGACTGCCGTTGAGAAGGGAAAGTGTCGCGCCGAACGATGAAACCGCTACGACTAACTCGTTCGCGACTGTTCCTGAGACTTTACCTCTTACAAACATCCGGGTTTTGGTTGTGGATGATGAAGCAGACTCGCGTAATTTCCTCGCTTTTGTCTTGGAACAAGCAGGTGCAGAAGTGACGGCAGCAGCATCCGCTAGCGAAGCCTTACAAGCACTGACGCAATCGAAGCCAGACATTCTACTTAGTGACATCGGGATGCCGGAGATGGACGGCTATATGCTGATGCATCAGGTGCGCCTGTTGGAATCAGAACAAGAAAATAAGATTCCAGCGATCGCACTAACTGCCTATGCTGGAGAGATGAATCAGCAGCAGGCACTTGCTGCAGGTTTTCAACGGCACATCGCCAAACCTGTAGCCCCAGAAACACTGGTTCAAGAGATGGAGAACATGGTTAGCTTAAACAGCATTCATCCCACACTGAATTTAGAGGGGGATTTATCGAGGCGTAGCGGAGTACCCCCAATAAATCAGTGTGGGATGAATGCGCGACTGACGTAGGGAAAGCGAGTCAGTCAGTAAATGTCAGGGACACTCGATCAATCCATGCCTCTACCATCTGGGTGATGGTTTTTTCTCTTGCCTCCGCGATCGTTCTCAGTTTATGGAGTCGTTTCTCAGACAATCGGATGTGCAGGTTCTTGTTCTTCATGCTGTGTTGTCGATGCGAACACAATAATGCTAACTTGACATTCAAGGAGTGCAATCATGAGAACGGCTTACCAGTACAAACTACGTCCAACAAAACAACAGGTCATTGAGCTAGACAGATGGCTATCCATGCTAGGAGCTCAGTACAATTTTCTGTGGGCTGACAGATTTAATTGGTACGAACAAAACCGTTCTCCTGTTAACGCCTGCCCTCTCGTCTGCCACCTACCTGAACTGCGAGACAATCCTGATTATTATTCGCAAAAGAAAACGTTACCTCAACTCAAGAAAACGCATCCTTGGTATGGCGAGATATATTCGCAAGTCCTGCAAGATGTAGTTAAGCGAGTTAAGATAACATTTGACCGTTTCTTGAAAGGTGACAGCAGCGGGAAACGTAGCGGAAAACCTCGTTTCAAGGCTCGCAATCGCTATCGCACCTTTACGTATCCACAGGTGAAAGAGGGATTCTTACGTGGCAACTTGATTAACTTGCCGATGTTTGGGAAAGTTAAAATTGTCTTGCATCGCCCTATCCCTGATGGGTTCAAAATCAAAACCGCATCTGTCACCAAGAAAGCTGATGGTTACTACCTTACGCTCTCCCTAGAAAACAAGACAGTTCCAGAGATTAAGCCAGACTTTAATCCTCGTTCGATAACAGGTATTGATGTAGGACTGAAGGAGTTTTTGACAACCTCTGAGGGCGAAACAGTCGCTATTCCCCAATATTACCGTAAAGAACAAAAACGCTTACGGGTAATTCAAAAGCGAGTGTCACGTCGCAAGAAAGGCAGTAGCCGGAGGCAGAAGGCAGTTAAGGAGTTAGGAAAGTGTCACAAAAAAGTAGCTGATAAGCGCAAAGATTTTCACTTCAAGACAGCTAATTGGCTGCTATCAAAATATGACGTAATCGCGCACGAGGATTTAAATATTAAAGGTCTAGCTCGTACAAGATTAGCTAAATCTGTGTTGGACGCTGGGTGGTCAAGCTTTCTGTCGATATTAACAAACAAAGCCTCAAATGCTGGTTTGTTGGTTGTCCCAGTAACCCCCCATAATACTTCACAAGATTGCTCTAATTGCGGTGAGAAAGTACCAAAAAAGCTGCATATTCGCTGGCATGACTGTCCTCATTGCGGGTGCAGTCTTGACCGCGATCATAATGCAGCAATTGTTATTAAAAATAGAGCGGTGGGGCAACCCGCTTTTAAAGCTCAGTCAATGTCCTATGCAATAGCAGGAGTCGCCCAGAAGCCTACACCATACTGTACTCAGTTGGTGTAGGAGTTGTCACCTGTATTTAACTGGCCGATCTCAGCAAACGCGCGATCGCTTTTACCAATTCCTCAGGTTCAACAGGCTTGGATACATGGATCTGAAATCCGGCAGCTAAGGCTTGCTGCTGATTCATCTCTCCGGCATAGGCAGTAAGTGCGATCGCTGGAATCGTGCCTCCCTGTTGGGGTGACCACTTTCTAATTTGCCGAATCAGGGAATAACCATCCATCTCTGGCATCCCTATGTCACATAACAGCAAATCGGGGACAGATTGATTCAGGAGAGTCAACGCCTGTGCCCCCGAAGCGGCTGTCCTAACTTGTGCGCCAGATTGCATCAGGGTGAATGCTGCCAACTCCCGCATATCTGCATCGTCATCCACCACCAACACATAAACCCCTGTTAAATCTGTCGCACTTTCTGAATGTGTGTCATCAGAAGAGGGTTCTGGCTCGACAATGTTTAACGGCAGCCGGATGGTAAATGTAGCCCCTAAGTTCTGTCCTAAGCTGTCTGCTTGAACGGTTCCTCCATGCAGTTCGGTAAAATGACGGACGATCGCCAGTCCCAATCCCAATCCGCCAAATTGTCGGGTTGTTGTGCCATCTTCTTGACGGAAGTAGTCAAACACGTAGGGTAAGAAGTCTGGACTGATGCCTTTTCCAGAATCTTTGACTTGAATCTGAGCATAGGTGCCAACTTGCGCTAGTTGCACCTCGATGCGTCCTCCGCTTGGGGTGAACTTTACCGCATTGGAAAGCAGGTTCCAGACGATTTGTTGGAGGCGATTTGTATCACCTGAAACCGTTCTTGAAATCGGATTAAATGTGGTCTGGATTTGAATGTGTTTGGCTTCGGCTGCTAGTCGTACCGTTTCTAGGGCAGCTTCAATCGTTGCCGCTAGATTCACAGGAGCGACGTTTAACGTCATTTTTCCTTGCAGAATGCGCGAGACATCCAACAAGTCCTCAATGAGTTGCGCTTGCAGCTTGGCGTTGCGTTCGATCGTTTCCAGCGCTTGCTGCGTTTTTGTACCATCTAATCGCCCAGTTCGCAGCAATTTTGTCCAGCCCAGAATCGGATTGAGGGGCGATCGCAACTCGTGAGACAACACCGCCAAGAATTCGTCTTTAATCCGGTTAGCGGCTTCTGCTTTGGCGCGATCGCGTTGAGCCACCCGGTACAAGCGAGCATTGTCGATCGCCAAGGAAGCACGACGAGCCAGTTCCTCTGCCTGTTGCAAATCTGCCAGGGTGTACTGTCGTTCAGATTCGGCACCGATAAAGGAGATGACCCCTAGAATTCGTGCCTGAGTTCGTAGTGGCACCGTCATTACAGATCTCAATCCAACCTGCCGCAGAATCTCTAAATGTTCTGCGTCACGCGCTGAGAGTACCAGCAACTCATCGGGAATCTCCGGCAGCAAGTCAGATTGTCCAGTTCGCAATGTGTATGCAGCAGCGCGAGGGTCATCCGGGTTTAGTGGATACTTGTCTCTAATCTGATATGCCCATTCGAGTTTGGCAGGGTCAACGTGAGCCACTGCAATCTGCTCGATCGCACCATCCTCTTCTATCATGTGAACCGTACACCAGTCCGCTAATTGGGGCACCGTAAGCTGCGCGACTCGCTCTAGAGTCGTTTGATAATCGAGTGAGGATGCCAGCACTGCACTTGCCTCAGACAGAAAACGTTGGGCAAGCTCTAGTCTGACGCGCTCAGTCACATCTACCACATAGACTAGAACGCCTTCAACCTGACTATTTGAGTTCAGAGTCGGAAGATAGTAAACGTTGTAGTAACCGGGACGGCGATCGCCGCGTCCGGGAAAATTCACCGCAAAGTTTGGTGAAATAAAGGGATTTCCTGTGGTGTATATCTGATGAAAGACTTCAACTAATTTTGGATCGGATTGACCGAAAAGTTCTGAAATGGAATGTCCTAAGTGTTGCTCGCGGGTTAATCCATTAATTTCTGCTAATGCTTCGTTGATGGCAATAAATCGCTGCTGTGCATCTAACAGGGCAAGTCCAATCGGAGATGTATTAAAAATAGTGGCCAATTGGTGCTGTGCCGCTTCTGCCTGTGAACGGGCAATGCGTTCGCGCTCTAGTAGTTGTTCCCGTTCCTGTTCGGCTTGCTTGCGCTGTGTGATATCAATGACAACTCCGATCGAGTGCTTGGGATGTTCCTGTGCATCATAAGTAAAGTGTCCTCTCGCTTCCACCCAGTGAATGGAGCCATCTAACCAACGCAGGCGATATTCATGGTGATAATCCTTCTTGTCAGCTATGGCTTGCTGAAGTGTTGCCTCAGCTTCTGCTAGGTCATCAGGATGAACCCGACTTGCCCAAACTTCATAGCCCGGTTCGTATTCGTTTGGTTGTAGACCCAGGACGGTGAAGTGTCCTTCTGACCAAAGCATTGCACCTGTCTGCATCTCCCAGTCCCAAGTTCCCATTCGTCCGATTTTTACTGCCAGTTGCAGATGAGCTTCACTTTCGCGCAATTCTTCTTCTGCCCGCGATCGCTCCACGGCTAGCCAGGTTTTTTGAGCAATTCGCTCCATCAGCACCACATCTTCCTCGGTCCATTGGCGAACAGAGACATGGTGCAACACCAACAATGCCACAAATCGCCCTTCTTTCACTAAGGGAACACAGAGGAGAGATTTGGTTTGAATTGCGTCAAAGGTAGCAGCCCCCGATCCGGCAGTCCGAGGATCGCGATCGACATCATCTACGACAATAGTTTTGCCCTGCTTTAATTCAGCAATGAGTTCAGGGCCAAACGAATCC
>NZ_JAUBRN010000142.1:0-2704 GCF_036701875.1 Microcoleus sp. MON1_C5
TACCATAGGACTGGCAATGCTTTTGGGGTGTGTCACTGCTTATACTACCACGAGAGTGACAAAAGAGGGTTAATTGGCTGCGATCGCAAATGGCGGTAAAATTCGGTCATCAGCCCCAAAGTGGCGACATCCTTAAGGCTGTAAGGTCGATCGCCCCTAAATCCTATCGTCTGGGACGCATCCAAACCAAAAAAACCGGGTTTTTTGCGGTTTTTGCTGTTAGTCAACCAAATAACACGACTCCCGCGCCCGCAAATCTCAGCTTACAACCGTCAACAGCAGCGACTAATCCAGGTAGTTTGACAGTAAATTCTGCCAATACTATCCCCGACGATATCTTGCTAAATGGCGGTGCAATCCCAAGCATGATGACCTTTAGCGAAACCGATAATGACATCCTCATCTACGACAAAAACAGCTTTTTGAGTTCTCTAACCAGCGCTCAAACTCAGCCAATTATTCCTTTGAACGGCACGACTTGCATAAGTGCTGTTGAGAAAACCGAGTTTTTATGATGGGTTGTTGTCAAGCGCAAGTGATTCTCCGATTAAAGTATAAAGTTCTCTGAGTTGCTCAGAGTCCAAAGCTTTAATTAGCGCCTCTCCAGCTCTCTTGGGATTATGGCGAGGAATCTTTACATATGAAGGGGTATTTAGGCTACTAGATGGAACTTTTTCTGACCAATCTTTCACCAGTTTCCGCCCCAGATCGGTGATTTGGTAATAACCACGTTTATTACTAGATAATTGTTCAATCCATCCCAAGTCTAGCCAGCATTTTTGCCGGATATATGCTGGGCTAGATGTGAGACGTAATACTTGCATAATCTTGGCTGCATTAATAGGCTGATTATCCGCACAACGTCGAACCAATTGAGAAAATTCATGAAGAGATTTTGAGGGACTTCCGTGTTCTTCAGGTTGGTCTTCGTTAAGCTCAAACGTCTTTCCATTAGGTGATGCTAGTTCCTGAATGATTTTGTCAATATCTGACGGCTCGTAACCCAAACCAAATGGTGGTTTAGCCTTGCAGAGTTCCTCATAAGTCTTGAAGGGCTGTCCACGCTCGTCAACAAGCTGATGATAGCCAGAGAATTGCTTCATCAAATCGCGCCATGCTTTCAATTGTTGAGCATTGAATACAGCATCATGTAAGGCTGATTGCAGTTCCAGCCTTACAGCGATCGCCCAAGGGCGCGATCCAGGAGGTGCATTCAGTTCGCCTGCATTGCCCAGAGTTTCTATGTGAGCTTTCAATCGTTCATTGGATATTTGCTTTGTAGCCATGCCCACACCCGCCTCAATTCTTCAAGTGCCATTGCTTTGCGTGACTTGCGAAATTCTTTGACAATTTCCCCATTAATGGTTTTGAACTCCATACCATTCTTGGCTGTATAGTAACGGACATAATTTTCAATTTTGTCTCGTATAATCGACAGCTCTTCACTTGGGGTTAACGATTCTTGGTTTGATGAGTCTGCATAAACTTCAGTGCTAATTCGCCGTGTATTATACGACTCCATAAAACGTTTCAGATTTATAGTGCTGCCACTAATTCCAAACTCCTGTGCGGTTGATTGAAGTATAGCGGTTTCAGCATAATCAACAGTTTCCCCGTTACTTAAATCAGATGCTCTTGAGCGTGTCAAACTTGAATTTAATGCGATAATACTATTATATCCCTGTTCTTTGTTTTTAGCATCATTCTCCCCATTACCACCATTGCCCTTGTCACGCCTATTTAATTCTCTTTCCTTGAGAATAGGCTCTTGTTCTGCTATTATTTTTTGTACGCAGTTCACAGCCAACTGGTCATCTGGAAGATAAATCAACCCTGTTTTTTTCAAAACTCCAGCTTCTCGATCGACTCTCGCAGCCCTTGCCCATGATTGTTCCAGCCAAGGCTTACTTCTGATATTAGTTAAACAGGCAACATGGGTAATTGCCGGAACGTCAAGCCCTTCATAGGCCATTGCCACTGTTACTAAAGCATCAACTGCTTTTGCATCTCCGTATTTGTAGTGTTTCTTAAATCTTTTAATTGCTGTTTGCGCTTCTTTCGATTCATCACTTGTGGCTTTTAAAGCTTTTATTCCTAACTTTTGCAGCCACTCCAAATATTGATGAGCTGTTGCTATTGATGGCGCGAGTACCAATAGCTTAGCTCTATGATTATCTTTTTTATGTGACTTCCAATTATCAACACACTTTGTGAGTAACTGCTCGGCGTATCCGGTACTAAGCGCTGTGCGAAGTGCTATGCCCCTATAGTCTCCAGCCTCTGCTAGGCTTTCCACTGAATTTTTCTGCCCTTGTTGGTCTATCCATTCAGCCTGTCCATCACCCCATTCAAAATGGAGAGGAACAATAGCCCCCTCTCTGAGTGCTTGTCCTCGCGTATATTCAATAACTACAGTACCTTTACTACTTAATAGATCTGGAGTAAGACCGCTAGGAGTTGCTTTATAGGGCATAAAAGCAATTTCCTTTCGATCTCCACGCTCACCGGTTCCTGTTACTAAGATGACTAATACAGCATTATCTACCAATGGCTGCAACGCTCCATGCCATGCTCCATCTTTCTCAACATGATGAAACTCATCCAGCACTAGAATATAGCGCTTGCGTCGCAGGGCTATTTCATTCTAAACAAGTCTTTGAGGATGTTAAAATTAAAGCCAGCAAGACGTTGAGCTTGAGCCATG
>NZ_JAUBRN010000059.1:0-38706 GCF_036701875.1 Microcoleus sp. MON1_C5
AGCCGATCGAATTGGCAAAACCTACAGCTAGTATGCGTTCGAGTTCCACGGAACTACCCCGCAGGGGGTAAGTTCCGACTAATGACTTCTTCAAATCAGAAACCGAAGAGTTACATAAATAGCCGCAGTTATTAATTGCACCGCCATCACAGGCAGCCCGTAACGCAGAAAAGTTTGAAAAGAAATCCGGCGCCCGTGCAGTCAAAACCAGCCGCCGACAACAAAACTGCATCTCGGATGACAACGGGTTTTACCCGCTTCCACGTTGCAACTCCTGCAAGTGCGATCGCAGATAAATTAAGCTGTATCAACATTTCAATCTCCTTCAGAGTCAGGGCAGGTACAAAAATCTTGAACAATACCAACCTGAGACACTGACGAAGGCAAACAATCTTTGTCAGAAATTTGGCTTTTCAGTCTCTTCTCAATGCCTGGGAAGTTAGCTGACGGGCTAGGACTGAGAGATGTCCTTCTCCTTAGATTTCAAAATCCAAAATTACACTCAAATTTGGCAATTTTTAACTTTGGTTTATAATTCTGTAGAAATTAGCCCCGAAAATTGGTTCCTCCTCTCCACCCACACGCTTGGTCTGAGCGCGCATTGCTGGATTAGGCTTGACGTTTTAAGCCAATTTAACTTAAAATAGCACGAGCGTATTATATTGTCAATAGGTCTTTAGGAGTAGCTATTTGCGATCGGCGAAGCCCAAAAGTTGACAAACAATTCAAAAAGTTAATTATTAAACTAGCTTAGAGAGATAAAATGCGATCGCCCACTTATTTCTCTACTTGAGCCATGAGAGACTTTAGCCTCGCGCTGCAAGATCGAATCGACATAATTATACAAAACTGGATCGAAGCTGTACGCTCCGACGACCAACTCGAAACCGCTAAAGAACTCACCTACAATGGCGTGCGCGACAGCGTTCCACTGGTACTGCAAGCGATCGTAACTATGCTTTCCCAATCCCAAGAGAGCGACATTCGCACACTCGTAGAAAAAAGTTTAGAACACGGAACTCTCAGAGCAAAACAAGGCTACGACGCCGAGGAAATTGCGCGGGAATACCGCTTGCTGCGCTGGGTAACTTTCGAGGCTTTAGAGCCAGAATTGTTAAAAGCCTCTGCAGCAGAAGTCAGCAGAGCTTACCGGTTAATTGACACGGCGCTCGACGAAGTAATTGCTAAATGTTTCCAAACCTTTACCCAGGAAAGATTCCAAGAACTCAAGGATTTGCAAAACCAATTGCAACTTACAAATCAAGAACTGACTCGCTTAGTTCGCGCCAATCAAGAAAACTTATCTCACTTAGCTCACGAATTAAAAACTCCCCTCACCTCTATTATCGGCTACTCAGATTTGTTTTTGCGCCAGCAACAAAACTATTCCGAAATTAAAGGTTCTGTTCCCAATATAGGGCATATTGATAGAGTCCTCAACAGTGGCCGACTGTTGCTGAGATTGATCAACGATACTCTGGAAATTTCGCGGTACGGAGCCGGACAAATAAAGTTACAGCTAGCTCCAATCAGACTGCCAGATGTACTCGCCACGGTTGTTGAAATAATCGAGCCTTTAGCGAAAGCAAAAGGTTTAGAGATAGCTGTGGAGTGCCATCTCTCAGACGATCAAGTGGTGACAGATTGCTTGCGCTTGCAGCAAATTATCACAAACTTAACCAGCAACGCCATTCGCTACACCACAGCCGGTACTGTTACAATAAAAAGCGAACTTTTGCCAGATAAATATTGGACAGTAACGGTCTCAGATACAGGAATTGGTATTGCTCCTGAAGACTGCGAGCGGATTTTTCAACCCTACTTTCGAGCCGACAACTCCCTGAGCTGTGGCATTCCTGACAGTACCGGCTTAGGGCTAGCAATTGTCGCTCGATTAGTCAATCTCTTGCAAGGTAAAATCGAATTAGTTTCTGAAGTAGGAGTTGGCTCCTCCTTCACTGTAATTTTTCCCTTAGAATTGGATGGAGTTTAGATTACTGTTGACTGTTGACTGTTGACTGTTGACTGTTGACTGTTGACTGTTGACTGCCAACTGCCAACTAATGACTAATGACCAATAACTAATGCCCAATGCCCAATGCCCAATGCCCAATGCCCAATGCCCAATGCCCAATGCCCAATGCCCAATGCCCAATGCCCAATGACTAATGACTAATGACTTCTTCAAATCAGAAACCGAAGAGTTACATAAATAGCCGCAGTTATTAATTGCACGGCCATCACAGGGAGCCCGTAACGCAGAAAAGTTTGAAAAGAAATCCGGCGCCCGTGCAGTTCAGAAATTCCCGCCGCCACTATATTAGAAGAAGCTCCTACCAAAGTGCCGTTTCCGCCTAAAGTTGCTCCGTACATCATCGCATAAAACAGCGGCAGCACAGCAGGTGGAAACTGCCCTGCAAAATCCGGAGCCAGCACCTCTGCAGGTGCGAGCCCGGTATTGACAACATACTGTTTTAGCAGTGGCACCATCGCCACTACCAAGGGAATATTTGGCACCACGCTCGACATCAAACCCACAAAAAATAACAAAACTAAAGAACCCAGAAAAATATTCTTACCTAAAATCACTGCTAATATTCCAGATATACTGGCGATAACTCCGGTTTTTTCCAAACCGCCAATCAGCACAAAGATAGACATAAAAAATAGCAGCGTGCTCCAATCTAAATCCCGCAAAATATTATTAACAGAATCAATTTTGGAATGGTGAGCTAAAAGCATTGCCAAAGCCGCCCCCAACAAAGCAACCGCTGCCGGTGAAATAGGCACGGGCAGAGACTCTCCTATTACAAAAAATGTCAGCACGAAAGCTATAATTACACCGCCCACTGCTAAGATTCGCGGGTGATTAATTGTTGGGCGCGGCAAATGTTCCAAATCGTCTAAGTTCTTGTGCCAAATATCGCGGAACAGCCAAGGCAACATAACTACTATCACTCCTACGGCAATTGCCCCGCCCAAACTTAACTTTACCAGGTAATCTGCAAAGCTCATGTTAATAGCATCGCCGACAATGAATGTCGCCGGATCGCCCACGATGGTCAGCAGTCCCGAACTGTTAGCTACAAATACCATTAAAATCAGTAACGGCACAAAATCTACACCCACTTCTTCTGCCATTGGCGGAATTAATGGTGCTAGCAGCATGACTGTCGTGGCATTGGGCAAAACAGAACAAATTGGGGTAGTAATCGCAACAATACCCAGCAAGAGATTTTTGCCTTTGCCTTTAGCCAAAAGCACAATTTGAGTTGCCAAGTATTCAAATACTTTGGTAGGCTCAAACGCTCTCACTATTACCATGACTCCGAAAAATAAGCCCAGCGTGGCGTGACTCCGACCGATATATTCGATCGCGTTGTTTAACGTCATCACGTGGGTAAAAACCAGAATCACTGCTCCCAGAAATGCCGCAACTGTGAGGTGTATCCATTCTGTAATTATTAAGAAAATTACACATATAAATGTTGTTGCAGCAATCACAGCTTGCACGTTTTCCATTTAGTCCCCTGAAAATAATAGAACTTAAAAATTAAAAACTCTCGGTTCGAGTGAGTTTACTACTTTCTGGCTCTTCTGTCAATAAATTTAAGCGCTGATTTTGGCAGCAACAAGCTGGGAACGAGTCATCAAGAGCTCTCCAGCACAGGGAAAAAATCACCTCAAAACTACTTCTTTCGGCAGGGTCGCGAGCGCCCAAAGTTTGATATGGCGATCTGGCGATCGCTCAACTACAATGAAGCATGGGCAATCTCTGCCACACTCAACCCCCACGCAGACATTATGGACTACAGCCAAGTGCTCGCCGAAAAAACCGATATTATCGTCCAAAACTGGATTGAAGCAGTTCGTCAGGATCGGAACATTGAAAGCGCTGGTGGCTTACCGCACTCAGCAATCGAAAATCACATACCTCACCTGCTGGCGGCGATGGCCACAGTGCTTTCCCAATATCAAAACAGCGAAATAAAACTAATAATTCAAGCCAGTTTAGATCACGGATTTCTCAGAGCAGAACAAGGCTACGATCCAGCAGAAGTAGCGCGGGAATACCACTTATTGCGTCAAGTAATATTCTCGCAGTTAGAATCAGAATTGCTAGCAGGAACCACTGCCGACGTATTCAGAGCTTTTAGGCTGATAGATGCCGTAGTAGACGAAGCAATTGCCCAGTGTTTTAACAGCTACGTCGCTCAGAGGCTGCAGGAACTTCAACAAATCCAAACTCAGTTACAACTCACCAATCAAGAACTCTCTCGCCTTGTCAGCGTCCATCAAGAAAACGTCTACCATTTGGCTCACGAACTTAAAACTCCTCTCAACTCAATTATCGGTTATTCCGAACTATTTCTGCGAAAAGAAAAATGGCAATCTGAAGTCAAAGATACCCTCCCCGGCATCGAACACATCGAGCGAGTATTACGCAACGGCAGACACTTGCTTCGCATGATTAATGACACACTAGAACTTTCTCGCGCCAATGCCGGAAAAATTAAACTTAACCTGCGGCCCACTAATGTACAATCTGTAATTAACACCGTAGTAGAAATGATGCAGCCAATTGCTGATGCTAAAGGATTAAAGCTCGCTGTTACCAGCGAGTGCGCCCCAACACAAGTAATCGCCGACGCCCAGCGGCTGCAACAAATTTTGACCAACCTGGTGAGCAATGCCATTCGCTATACAGAATCTGGTAGCATCGAATTAAGTTGCCACCCTGCTGGAGACGGAAAGTGGGCGATCGCAATTACAGATACCGGCATTGGCATCGCCCCGGAAGATACAAAGCGCATCTTTGACCCCTTCTTTCAAGCAGGAGAAGCAGCCAAACAGCTCTTTCCCACCGAAAGCACTGGCCTGGGATTAGCAATAGTATCGCGGCTCGTCACGCTGCTGCAAGGCAAAATCGAGTTAGTATCAGAAATAGGAGTCGGCTCAACTTTTACCGTCATTCTGCCGCAAGAAGTTAAAATACTCCAAGAAGTAAGCTAAACATTAAGTTCAAATTTTTACATCCGAAAATCCTATGCCCGCAGCCAACCTTAGCCCTTCCACCACAGCCTTTCCCCTCACCGCCGTAGTCGGGCAAGAAGCAATCAAATTAGCCCTGCTGTTAGCAGCAGTCGATCCCGGATTGGGAGGAGTTGCGATCGCAGGCCGCCGCGGCACAGCAAAATCAGTAATGGCCCGCGCCTTGCACTCATTACTGCCACCCATTGAAATTGTTAAAGATTCTTTTTGCAACGCCGAACCTAATGAAATTCTTGCCGAACAAGCATCAGGGTTGTTACCAGAAAATGGCGGGCAAGATGCCCACACCACCGATACTAATTCCTTAACTACTGAAATAATTCCCACACCATTCATTCAAATTCCTTTGGGTGTCACGGAAGACAGACTCTTAGGTTCAGTCGATGTCGAACAATCAGTAAAATTCGGCCAAACCGTATTTCAACCCGGACTCTTAGCCCAAGCAAATCGAGGCGTACTATATGTAGACGAAATTAACCTCCTCGATGACAACATTTCCAACCAATTGCTAACAGTATTAACCGAAGGGCGCAACCAAATAGAGCGCGAAGGCATTAGCTTCCAACACCCCTGCAAGCCTCTATTTATCGCCACCTACAACCCCGAAGAAGGGCCGCTGAGAGAACATTTGCTCGATCGCATCGCGATCGTACTTTCAGCCGACGCAGCACTCGAAATAGAAGAAAGAGTCTATGCAGTAGAACAAGCTTTATCCTACTCCAGTTCCCCCCAAGACTTTCTCAATCAATACAGCGAAGACACCGACAACCTCAAAACCCAAATCATCCTAGCCAGAGAATGGCTCAAAGATGTCAGCATTAAACGCGAACAAATTGCCTACCTAGTAGAAGAAGCCATCCGGGGTGGCGTTCAAGGACACCGCGCCGAAATCTTCGCAGTCCGCGTCGCCAAAGCCGCCGCCGCCATGGAGGGACGCACAGAAGTTAACGCCGAAGATTTGCGCCGCGCCGTAGAATTAGTCATCGTACCCCGCGCCACCATCATCCAAACTCCCCCAGACGAAAACTCTCCTCCTCCTCCCCCCCCGCCGCCTCCCCAAAAGCAGTCAGAACAAGAACAAGACGAACCAGAAAACGAGCAAGAAGACGAAGAAGACCAAGAGGATGAAGACAACCCGGAACCTGAAGAAGAACCAGAAAAAGATACCATTCCCGAAGAATTTCTCTTCGACCCCGAAGGGGTAATTCTCGACCCCAGCGTGCTTTTCTTCGCCCAAGCCGCCAGCCGCCAAGGCAAATCTGGCAGCCGCAGCACCATTTTCTCGGAAGATAGAGGCCGTTACGTCAAGCCAGTCTTACCCAAAGGCCCCGTCCGCCGCATCGCCGTTGACGCCACCCTCAGAGCCGCCGCACCCTACCAAAAAGCCCGCCGCGACAGGAATTCTAACCCCCCCCAACCCCCCCTTGCTAAGGGGGGGCAACAGGCGAGTCAACCCCCCCTTAGCAAGGGGGGGCAAGAGGGGGTCCAGCGCCGTGTATTTGTGGAACAGGGAGACATTCGGGCGAAGCGCTTGGCCAGAAAAGCTGGAGCTTTAGTCGTATTTGTCGTCGATGCCTCCGGTTCCATGGCCCTCAACCGGATGCAGTCGGCCAAAGGTGCAGTCATGCAGCTACTCACAGAAGCTTATCAAAGCCGCGACCAAGTTGCTCTGATTCCCTTTCGCGGGGAACAAGCAGAAGTGCTGCTACCGCCGACTCGCTCGATAGCCTTGGCCCGCAAGCGTTTGGAACGGTTGCCCTGCGGAGGCGGTTCCCCCCTGGCCCACGGTTTGACTCAAGCAGTGCGGGTGGGAGTCAACGCGCGGCAGTCTGGAGATATCGGTCAAGTTGCGATTGTCGCCATTACTGACGGACGCGGCAATATTCCTTTGGCTCGTTCTTTGGGCGAACCGATTGTAGATGGAGAAAAGCCTGATATTAAGCAGGAATTGTTAGAAATTGCTGCCAAAATTCGCGGGTTGGGAATGCAGTTGCTGGTGATTGATACCGAGAGCAAGTTTATTTCGACTGGCTTTGCGAAGGAATTGGCCAAGACTTCTGGAGGGAAATACTATCACTTGCCCAAAGCTACCGAACAGTCGATCGCAGCTATGACTAAAAATGCTCTGCGCGACGCGATCGGCTAAAATCCTGATACCCGGATTTATCTCCGTTTATCTGCGGTTAAAAATCAAAAAATTAGACTTTTTGCCAAAAAAAGTCTAATTTTTAACTCTCACTCTCCGGCGACTCAGCGCCAGCGAACCCGCAACTAAACCCAACCCTACCACCGTCGAAGGCTCAGGAATTCTTACGCGCAGAGGCTCCCGCCTTACCGTTGCCCGGTTCTGGGTTGAAAAAGTTGTACCTTGGGGGGCTTGACCGGTCTGAGCCAGCAGCAAATTTTCTGAACCCTGCCATGAAGCAGCGGTAGAAACGGCTCGGACATTAGCTGCAACTGCAGCTTGACCGCTGGAAATAACGGCGACGACAGCCAATAAAATCCCGGCTGTAGGGGGCAATAATTTGCGTTCAAAAAAGGTGGGCATTGGACATTACCTATTTAGCAGTTTGTCGATAGAACTCAATCTTTTCATTAATTTTATCGGTATCCTCTGCCTGAGCTACTGTCTGAGCTACCTTAGCAATTAACGGAACCGATTTTAGATTTTAGATTTTAGATTTTATTTATATTTTATATTTTAGATTATTGAAGTTTCTGGTCCCTAGTTTCAACTAAGTCGCAAATCAACAACCTAAAATCAACTGTGGCCCCTGCCTCTAGCATACACTCCTTAATCCCCAATCGTAAATCCCCCCTCCCAAATAGATTGACTTCAGCTATCTGTGATTCGATCGACTTTAAGCTAGCCCTTAGCTGCAGATAAGGCCGGCCCTTTAAACTCTATAGCTTTGCAGCGAGGCGCAACGGTGCCACACAGCAACACGGCACAGACCTGTACGCAGTCGATTATAAACAATCGATCCCTGGTTGGGAGTGATTTCACCCCCCTTCTTTATCAAATCTTTAAACTCTTTCAGATTTTGCAAACAAAGTGTAAAGCTGTCAAAATGATAGATAGCAATTCTCAGCCAAAATTAGGTAAATCCTCGTGAGTAACACTAGCAATTTCCGCGAAGCCGTGCGCGAGGCCAAAAACCACGCGCTGGTAGGCCCGAACGTCATCTCCAACGCTCTCCCCTTCGTGGGCGGCGGACTTGTCTTAACTGCTGTCGGCACCTACGGCGGCCTCGGAGTGATCCGTAACTATCCCGGGATCTTCTTTCCCACCTTCATTGCCGCGATCGTCGTAGAATTAATTCTCTTCTTCATCGCCCGCGGTGCCGCCGAACAAGGCAACAAAAACACCGCTTTGCCCCTGCTGGCAACCTACAGCCTGCTTTCCGGCTACACTCTCAGCGGATTGGTATTTACAGCCCTCAGAACCCAAGGCGTCGGCATCTCCGGCATCGCTTTTGCGGCTCTCGGATGCGGCATTACCTTTATCGCCGCCCGCCAAATTGGCTCCAACCTTTCTGAACAAGACGGCATGGCCCTCACCAAAACTATCAGTTTAGGTGTGATTGCTTTATTCGTCGTCGTTGGCGGTCAGTTTCTGCTCTCACTCTTTGGCGTCTACACCCCAACCTGGTTGGAAATTGGCATTTCTGGCATCGGCGTGTTTATATTTGCCGGCGCTGCGATCGTCGATTTTTACATATTACCCCGCAGCTACCGCGACGACCAGTATTTGCCCGCCGCTCTGTCGATGTACTTGACCTACATCAACTTGTTCATTTTCATTCTGCGCCTGCTGATTGCTATCAACAGCCGCGATTAATTGAAACTTTAGCTTAAAAAAAACCGCGGCTCGATCGACATCCAGCCGCGGTTTTTTTTTATTAAGATTTGGAATCAAGATAGTCGTCATCGCCTCCTCTGTCCCTCATACAAAAAACTTATATCATGTTCAGAGCCGGCAGGCATAAGGTATAATTTTAATTTTTAATCACTCAATCAAAGTTCTTGTTATCTAATTGTGTCGATCGCGATTTCAATATTAATTACAAATTAATGGGAGAAAACTCATGTACTTAAAATATGAAGATATTAGGAGAGTCAGCGTAGAAATTACCTCCAGGTGCAATGCAGCTTGCCCGCAGTGTCCCCGCACCGACAACCCGATTTTGCCGGGGGCGGAATTAAAGATGGAGGATATTGAGAGAATTTTCCCACAAGAGTTTTGCTCTCAGTTGGATTTGGTGTATATGTGTGGCAACTACGGGGATGCTATGACTAGCAATACCACAATTCCCGCGATCGAGTATTTGCACCGCATGGGAGTTCCTCATATCAGCCTGTACACCAACGGTAGCGGACGCAATCCAGACTGGTGGCAAGCCCTGGCAAAGGCGATGACAGGAGAACACGATCGCGTAATTTTTAGTATCGACGGGTTGGCAGATACTAACAGCATCTACCGCCAAAATACCAACTGGGACAGGATAATGCAGTCGGTTAATGCCTTTATCCAAGCTGGCGGAAAAGCTGTATGGCATTACTTGATATTTGAACACAACCAGCACCAAGTAGAAGCAGCGCGGGATTTAGCCCAACAACTAGGATTTGTCGAGTTTGTACCGAAAGCTACCTCTCGTTTTGTGGCGAAAGAGATTTATGACAAAGAGTCCGCAAATCAACAGCCTCAGAAGCCAGAAAACTCTCAGGTAGAGGCTAAGAGCGATCGCCCCAACCAACCAGCAACAACTAATGCGTCAGCCCCTCCAAATCAAACACAGACGGCTGTTGGGTTGCACCAACAAGCTGAGGACTGTTTGAAACAAGGACAGCTCTCAGATGCGATCGCAGCCAGCCAACAAGCCCTAAAAATTCAACCTAATTTTGCAGCAGCCTGGAAAACTTTAGGCAATGCTGTTCAAGGTTTGGGGAAGATGCAAGCAGCAGCAGATTGTTACGCCAAGGCCCTAAAAATTCAGCCTAATTTTCCCGAAGTTTATGCTAATGTCGGCAGTCTTTATGCCCAACAGCAACAGTGGCAGCCAGCTAGTGCTTATTACCAAAAGGCGATCGAGCTTAAACCCAATTTTGCCGGAGCTTATCGCAATTTAGCTAAAGTTTTGACACAGTTGGGGCAACCAGAAAAAGCAAATTATGCTTGGTATCAAGCTATAGCTATCGAAACCTCTCAAGCACCGGCTCAAAATCCGCCTATCCCATCAAAGCCAGCCAGCGAAGAACTTCAACCCCCATCCTTGGAACAATATAAAAATCCACAGGGAGACCAATTTATCCAAGCTGTAGAAAAATTTGGTAGCCTAAACAATTACTACCGAAATGTAGAAATTAGCTGCCAAACTCAAGCCAGCAAAGAGATTTTCATCAGTTTTGAAGCCGAACTCTGGCCTTGCTGTTGGGTAAGCCATACTAAATACGCTGTTTATAACCACACTTACAGACCGCAAATGCTGGCTTTAATTGAAAAGTACGGAAATGGTTTTAATTCTCTCAGAACTCAATCCGTGAAAGAGGCGATCGCCAGAGATTGGTTTCGCGAAGACCTCACAAAAAGTTTTTCCTGTTCTAAAAGGTTGGACGTATGCGCTCACGAATGCGGTAAAACTTTCAATTCAACAGGTTCGCAATATATATAAGAAGGAAGGCACGACACGGATTTGGACACTGATACACCGATTAGTTGCTGAAATGTCGAAATTTCAGCTAAACTCAAAAATACACCCTACAACTAGGAGAACTCACAGTGGAAGTTCTAGACATCAAACACAATATCGAAACATTGTCCGATCGACTGGGTACAACCCAGGACTATCTTTGACATCCCCGCACTCACAGCCAAAATTCAAGACTTAGAGCAAATCTGCGCCCAACCAGCATTTTGGGACGACCAAGATCGAGCTCAAGAAACTCTCCAAGAACTGAATGACCTCAAATCTCACTTAGAACAATACAGCAATTGGCAAACTAGCTTAGAAGACGCTAAAGCTATTTTAGAACTGCTGGAGTTAGAAGCCGACGAGTCCCTGTTCCAAGAAGCCTCATCGAGTCTTTCTCAGTTAACCCGCGAACTCGACCAGTGGGAACTGCAACAATTACTATCTGGGCCCTACGATGAAGGCGGCGCTGTTTTGACAATTAACGCCGGGGCCGGCGGTACAGATGCTCAAGATTGGGCCGAAATGCTGCTGCGGATGTACACCCGCTGGGGGGAAAGTCAAGGTTACAAAGTACATTTAATGGAAATTTCCGAGGGAGAGGAAGCAGGTGTTAAATCTGCTTCTTTAGAAATTGTCGGCCGCTACGCTTACGGTTATATGCGATCGGAAAAAGGCACTCACCGTTTGGTCAGAATTTCGCCTTTTAACGCTAACGACAAGCGTCAAACCAGTTTTGCTGGCGTTGAAGTGATGCCAATTCTCGATCGATCCGTACAGTTGGACATCCCAGAAAAGGATTTGGAAGTCACTACTTCCCGCGCTGGCGGCAAGGGCGGGCAAAATGTTAACAAGGTAGAAACCGCAGTCCGCATCGTTCACCTTCCTACCGGTTTGGCCGTCCGCTGCACAGAAGAACGCAGTCAGTTGCAAAACAAGGAAAAAGCTTTGGCATTACTCAAGGCTAGGCTGTTGGTGATTGCTAAGGAACAGCGGGCTTCGGAAATTGCCGAGATTCGCGGCGATATGGTGGAGGCGGCTTGGGGCAACCAAATTCGCAATTATGTTTTTCACCCATACCAAATGGTCAAGGATTTGCGTACTGGGGTGGAAACAACAGCCATCGCAGATGTAATGAACGGCGAATTAGACCCGTTTATTCAAGCTTACCTGCGGCAGGAAAACCAGTTGATAGCCCAAACCGATTCAACCGCGCGAATCTAATTCCCGCCTTGACATAGAAAGTCTGGCTGTGCAAACTAAAGAATCAAGAGCGGTGATGGCAGCGGATTTGCTATAATTTTGGGGTTTTTGCCGATCGCCCGACCTTCAACAGGTCGCGCGGTCAAAAACCTTGATATGATAAAACTTGATCTGACAAACACTAAGGAGAAATAATGACCCAAGTTGTAATAGGCGAAAATGAAGGGATTGAGTCAGCCCTGCGACGGTTTAAGCGACAAGTTTCTAAAGCGGGTATTTTCCCCGACATGAGAAAGCACCGCCACTTTGAAACCCCGTTGGAAAAGCAGAAGCGCAAAGCTATTGCCAGAAGGACTAAGAGACGCTTTCACCGCAATAACAAGCCCTAGAATTATTAGCACTAAATTGATTCGGCAGATATAATGCCTTGCGATTCTAGTACCGCAGCGACTCGGAGAATCACCGCTTCGCTGTAGGGAGCACCAATAATTTGTACCCCCAAGGGCAAAGCGCCGGGCCGCTGTACGGGCACGCAAAGAACGGGCAAGCCAATAAATGATAGGGGTTGGGTGAACAGTCCGAGATTGGGACGCACTAAGATTTCTTGTCCGGCTATTACCATTTTCTCGACGCCAATTTCAGGGGCAGCTATCGGGGTTGCGGGTGCGAGGATGATGTCTGTGTGTTGGAATATTTCGCGAATTCGATCGCGGTACCACTGTCTGAATCTCTGCGCTTGCAAGTACCAAGTCCCAGGGATCAGGGTTCCCGCTAAAAAGCGATCGCGCGTAGCAGGATCGAAGTCTTGAGGGCGCGATCGCAAATTGTCTAAATGCAAGTTTCCCCCCTCGCAAGCGGTAATGATAAATGCCGCAGCCCTGGCGCGATCGGATTCCGGTATGGTGACAGTTGCAAGCCCCCCTATTTTTGGGGGGTTTGTTGTTTTTTCTGTGCTATTACCACAATTCAAGACATTTGTCAAGGCTTTAGCAACTATTTCTACAGCATCCATTGCTTCCGGTTCGGCCCCTGTAGCGAAATACCCGTCAGCAACAGCAATTCGCAATCCTTCGATACCTTGATTTAACTGCGACGAACAAAGTTCTGGCGGGCGTTGAGTGCAAACTGGGTCGCGAGAATCAGGGCCTTGCAGGATATCGTACAGCAGCGCCATATCTCTGATCGATCGCCCAAACGGCCCGACACAATCCAAACTACTCGAAAATAAATAAGCGCCAGCCCTCGACAAACGGCCGTAAGTAGGCTTAAACCCAAAGACACCACACAAAGCTGCCGGTACGCGGATGGAACCGTTAGTATCAGAACCGAGAGTGAAGGGTACAAAACCGGCGGCGACTGCTGCTGCGGAACCGCCGCTGGAACCGCCGGCGATGCGCGTAGTATCGCGGGGATTGCGAGTCGGGCCGTAGTGACTGTTTTCCGTGACGAAACCGTAGGCGTACTCATCCATGTTGAGGGTACCTACGAGCACAGCCCCGGCTTGTTTTAGTCGGCCGACCACCGCCGCGTCCTGGGTAGCCGGAGGATTGTCAGCGTTGATTTTTGACCCTGCTAGAGTGGTAATTCCGCCGATGTCGAACAGGTTTTTGACTGCGAAGGGAACACCTGCTAAAGGGCCTGGGTTTTCGTTATTTGCGATGGAATTATCTATTTTTTCGGCTGCTGCGAGTGCGCTTGATGCAGTGATTGCAGTAAAGCAATTAAAAGCTTTATCCTTAACAGCAATCCGTTCCAAAGCAGCATTTACCGCCACTGTAGCCGTAACCTTACCCGATTTAACCGCCGCTGCCGTAGCAACCGCATCAGCCTTATCTAAAAAACATCTGCGTTCCTCTGCGTTCATCTGCCCTCATCTGCGGTTAAAAATCTAAGGTTCAAACACCGGCGCGACTTCTACTTCTGGGGGTAAAGGAAACTCAGTAACGAGTCGGGCGATCGCAGCTATCCTCTCGAAGTTTACCACAACACCGGGCCGATGTTCTGGGTCTAACGGTAAGTTTATCAGTTCAGCGGTGCGATCGACATATTCTTCTACATTTACCATGAGTCCCTCCCAAAAAAACATCAGCGTTTATCCGCGTACATCCGCCCTCATCTGCGGTTTAAAATCTAAGATTCAGATATAAGTGCGATCGATTATTGTATTGTAAGCGCGATCGGGCTGTCAGTTGTTATTGCTGAGTTTTTTGTATTCCTCGGATTGTCTGATATCATCTAAAGGAGATTTTGGCTCTAGTTGTTCATCAGGACAAAACTTTATAGATGTCTGGGTTTCCCCAGACTTTATGTTTTTATTAACTTCGATTTGAACCTTTCCTTTTTGCCAACCCTTGGAACCAATTTTGATAATTTGACAATCGATTCCTTCTTGAGGCGATTTCCAGTTTATCTCGCCTCCACTAATTATTGTTTCTTGGTTAATCTTTAGCTCTCTCATCCAATCCCTTATGTATTGTCCATTTGCGGGAATCCCCAGGATCTCACTCAACTTGCTACCCGATAGCTCTTTAAACTTTCGTACCAAAAAAGTTGTTTGACCGAATAACAAAACATCATCATCGCCTACTGCCTCATAGTTTTTATTGGATTCAATTTTATCGTTCATTTTTTTTTCAAAATTCGGGTTATTCCTCTTTGATACCATTTCAATATCTCTGAGTCAAGCTGATAAAGAAACAATTTGCGCTCGCACTTTTCCCACTCAAACACTGGCAGTTTCCCGCAACTTCTCAACCGCAACATCCAGCGGAGGCAAAGCAAAATCCTCAGCATCCATCAATTCCTTAACCTTCTCAAAAATCTCAACCTCCGCCTCTTCCTGGTCGGTTAGCTTATCATAAAAATAAGGATCGGTAAACCACTGTTCAAACGCTATCATTAACAAGCCATTGGGCGAAACTTCAAACCGCCAATACTTAGAAACCCTGCTGTCAACCACTTCAAACATCGGTGCCGGATTATGGATAGGATAATAGCTGTAATTATCATTGCAGATGTAGTACCAAATAGTGCCTTTCCATTCTCGGATAGCATAAACAACATATTCCTTGCCTATAGTTAGTTGCAACTCAACTTTTCTAGTATAACCGCGTGGCGGATCTATATATGTTTCAGGCAGAGATTCACCCGTATTAGCAATACAACGAATTTTCATAACTTGATTACCTACAGATTTTTAGGGGCTGTTTTGGGATACTGTCGCTTGAACTTAAACTCCACATCTTGAAGAGTCTGACTGTTCCGAAACCAATGGACTTGTACGGAAGCTCCATTAATTTCAAAAGCCTCAATACTTGTCATTTTATCCCAATCCTCAGAATTTCCGCCATAAACAGCAATAAGTCTCGCTGCATCTCCCAACAATCTATCTGTACCGCAATGAAGTACTATGCAATTACCAGCCTTAGCATCTTGCAGGAGCAATTGCTCTGGTAAATTTCTGGGACTCTCATCGGGAATAGCACCTTGATTCACAATTTAACTGCTTAAAATATTGTTTGTCAAACCGAATAAAAACTCATTTTAGCAGGTTCAGTTTCCGCCAGCAACTTACCCCGCGAAATCACATACCTAACCGCAGCGCGCCTCCTAATTGCATCATAACAATCCTCAGCATCTAACACAATCAAACTTGCAGGTTTCCCCGCATCTATCCCATAATTCTCATCTCCCAGATTGAGAGTTTTAGCACCGTTGACAGTGACCATATTAAAACAAGCTGCAATCTCAGCCATTCCCGTCATCTGACAAACATGAACCGCCATATGGGCGACATCCAACATATTTCCCGTACCTAAACTATACCAAGGATCTTGCACGCAGTCGTGGCCAAAACTCACATTCAATCCCTGTTGCCACAATTCCTTAACCCGCGTCACCCCACGGCGTTTGGGATAAGTATCAGCGCGGCCTTGCAGGGTGATATTAATTAAAGGATTAGCAATAAAATTAATTCCCGATTTTGCCAAACTTCCCATCAGCTTAAAGGCATAAGCATTGTTGTAAGAACCGAAAGCCGTCGTGTGGCTAGCTGTCACCCGCGAACCAGCCCCGCTTCTAATCGCACAAGCTGCTACAACTTCCAAAAATCTCGACTGTTCATCATCGATTTCATCGCAGTGAACATCGATTAATCTATTGTATTTTTCAGCAAGTTCAAAAATTCGCTCAACCGACTTCACCCCATCTTCCCGCGTCAACTCATAATGCGGAATCCCGCCCACAGCATCCGCACCCATATCCAGAGATTTCTCTAAAAGTTTGTCATTTTCTGGACTTCCGTAAATCCCGTCTTGGGGAAAAGCCACAACTTGCAGAGTCATCCAATCTTTGACTTGTTCTCGAACTTCCAAAAGTCCTTGCAAAGCAGTCAGCGTCGGTTCGCTAACATCAGCGTGACTCCTGACAAACAAAATTCCTTGAGACGCTTGCAGCCTTAAAGTTTCAACAGCCCGTTTTTTGACATCATCCAGAGTTAAACTTTGCTTGCGTTCCCCCCAGATTTGAATTCCCTCGAACAAAGTGCCGCTTTGATTCCATCGCGGTTCCCCCGCAGTCAAAGCCGAATCGAGATGAATGTGCGACTCCACAAAAGGAGGACTAACTAAATTGCCTTGAATGTCGATTTCGCGTTCGCCAAATTCTGAGATGTGCGGCGAAACGGCGACTATTTGGTCATCATCGATAGCAATATCTACCGTTGGGCGATCGTCGATCGCACCTAACAAACGACATTGGCGCAGAACAATGCTATACTTTTGCTCAGGCATGACAATTGCACCTAAATTTAACACTTGTAAACGTGATCCTTCCTAGTTGCTACTCAGCCTAGTGAGACCAAAAGCATTCCCCAATCAATTGCCAACCCCCTCCTTCTCCTCCTCTGCGTCCTCTGCGCCCTCTGCGGTTAAAAAATCTTACTCAAAAAACCAACCTATAACGAGAATTACCCCGAAGAAAGCGCAACTACAAATCGCCAAACTCAGACAATCTCAAACTCCAGATTGTGATTTTTCACCAAATCAAAGCTAAAATGGTCAACCACATTAGTATTGCTCAACTCCAGATTGTAAAAATCAACAAAATCCGCATCAAAATACGGCCCAGCGTGCCAAGTACCCACATCTAACTTAATAAAACAATTGCCCGGAATCCGAAAAGCAGCCATATCCTCTAAACTCGGTTTATAGCTATCCCCAGGAGGCGCAACCGCCATCAACCAATCCTTCCCCTCCAAAGAACCCAAACACTGAGTACATTGAACGTGTCGCGTAATTTTGCCAAACTTGCGACCTTTCTGGTACAGCCGCATAATGTAAAATCTAGGAATACCATTTTGCAACTTTAACTGAGCATCCTCAGCATCGAAAGACTTGCCATCAACAGCCGCAAAGATAACTTGACCGTAACGCCGAAAATTCTCCGGTGTCACCCATTGTGCGGACAACTGCTTAGTCGAAATTGATTCGCTCATAAATCCCAACACCCCTAGCTTTCTCCGTCATAAATATTCTAATATAAATAGTAAGAACACTGGATTTATACTCTGGGCGCAGCCAGGAACAGGCTTTGCCACTTGTTCCACAAAAAACTTAATTGATTTACTGCCCAAGCGCTACAGACAGTACCTATCTTCTGCTTCCTCTTCATTCTCTTCCTACCCTTCGGGAACGGCTTCGCCGAACGTGTCCTTCGCGTCTTCGCGGTTCGTTAAAAAGATATTAATTGAGATCGATCGCCCAAAACACCCTTACAATCAAAATCAGCACACTGCTGCAAAAAACGAGCCGGAATATCAGGCCGAGCACCCCAGTGCAAATGCAAATAAGAAGCGTGTACCTGACAAACTCCCCAACCTTCAGCAACCGCCTCAACTTCCCCCCGCTTCCCATACCTCCAACTGTGATAAACTGGATTACTCGGTTCCACAGTTAAATGCGATCGATGAAACTCATGTCCCCAAACCTCATCAAGAGCAGTTAACACCGAACTATCCCTCACCGCCACAGCTTCTCGGTATCCCAGCGTCAAACGCTTTCCCATCGCAGCAGCAGTTTCCAACACTCCCACCCCTGGCCAAGAATTGCCATCGAAGTCTACAATAGAATCGCACAAATACATCAAACCGCCGCACTCCGCATAAGTCGGCATTCCCGAAAAAATCGCACTTTTTACTGCATCCCGAATTAAAACATTACCGCTTAATTCCTGAGCAAAAACTTCGGGAAAACCGCCGCCAAAATATAACCCTTGCACGTTGTCAGGAAAAACCGAGTCATCAAGGGGACTCCAAAATACTAACTCCGCACCCAACTCTTCCAACAAATCAAGATTGTCCTGATAGTAAAAATTAAAAGCCCGATCGCGCGCAACTGCAATCCTCACTCCAAATTGTTTTCCCAAACTGTTGACAACATCATCTTTTTTAACTATTATTTGGGAAGGGACACTGTGCCTACCAGAAAGTTGCTCTGACCCCTCACCCCCCTCATTTCGAGTTGCAGCCAACAAAGGCAAAAGTTGCTCCCAGTCAAAACTAACAGCAGCCAAATCAGCCAGTTTATCGATCGCAGCATGAAGATTCGGCAACTCCTCAGCCGGAATCAGCCCCAAATGTCGATCGGGAATAGTAACAGCCTCATCCCTACGCAAAACGCCTAAAATAGGTAAATTGAGCGGTTTGAGAGCATCTTGAAGCAGTTCCAAATGTCGATCGCTCGCCACCCGATTCAGCACTAAACCAGCGAATTTAAGGTCAGGGTTAAAAGAACGAAAACCGTGCGCGATCGCAGCCACAGAACCAGAGAGCCTGCTGCAATCTATCACAAACAATACCGGCAAATTCAGCAAATAAGCAACATGAGCCGTAGAAGCAAAGGAAAAATCATAATTGCCTTCTCCTTTTCGATAATTAATCCCTGTATCCGTCTCAAAATCCGTCTCGTGGCTTCGTGATTCCTGATTTTTTCGACTCACTCCATCAAATAAACCCATTACCCCTTCAACTAAGGCATAATTCGCATCTTGAATATGACGAGAAAAACACTTTTTCACATAGGATTCAGAGGTTAATATCGGGTCTAAATTCCGACAGGGGCGACCCGTGACAAAAGCATGAAACATCGGATCGATGTAATCCGGGCCTACCTTAAAAGATTGAACATTCAAGCCGCGGCGGATTAAATAAGCTAAAAGGGCGATCGTCACAGTCGTCTTTCCCGCACCGCTGCGTTCGCCAGCAATTACTAAAGCCATAGTTCTAGATTACTTACAAAAAATACAGAAAGCAGACAAGTGATAAAGTTATGAGTATTGGTCTTGAACTTCTCAAATAATACATATTTAAGGAACCGCGAAGACGCGGAGGGCGCGAAGAAAGAAAGAGAGGAATATAGGTAATTTCGTGGCTTTTTGGAAGCAATTTATAGTTTAGAGTCAAAGAACATTATTAATTCAAAACTCATAACTCATAACTCCTAACTCCTAAAAAAGTAGGGCAGACATTGCCTGCCCCACTGAATATTAACTCAATCCTTCTTCCTTCTTCCTTCTTCCTTCTTCCTTCTTTTTACCGCTTAGCTAACTTCAGCATTTGAGCCGTCACTGCCAAGCTTTCTTCGTAAAGCACATCCTGGCCCCAACTCTGCAAGTGCTGGCCCAGCAAGTGTTCCGTCACCTGATCGAACAGAGGACTCACCTGGTTAAACCGATCGGTTTGAGCGCCACCCTTCGTTTCCATCCGCATACAGCCACCCACTTCCGAACATAGAACTGTACCGCAGTCAGCCTTTTCGTTCGTAGAATTCAAACGCAGAGCAATCAAATCGCCCGGGACATCGCCCGTATCAGCAGTAGGAATAGCAGCCAACTCGGCTTCTACAACTCGTTCGTCCGGCCCCGCGAATTTAATTCGCTTGATTTGGTAATCGCCCTCTTCTTGTTTGAAAGCAACCGGACGCCACTGAAGCCGGCTCGCCAGCCAACCCAAATACATCAGCGCTTGCGTAGAATTGTCCTGTTCGTAATCGATAGTCACCCGATCGATTTCCCGAATCGCCGCGCGACGTTCCGGGGCGTCAAAAGCCTCAGCAGCCAACTCCTGCCACGCAGCCAGCCGGCGCCAATTCAGATCCGCGATCGGAATTCCCTCCTCGATCAGACTGTGCATCAACAGCAATTCAGCTTCAGACTCGGCAAAGCTGCTAGAGTCAACAATCACAGAACTGCTAATTGTCGCCAGTCGCTGGAACAAACCTCGATCGGCATCAGGATTCGCTTTCCACCACAACAGCGTCGGCAAATCCGGGATCGTCAACGCCGTCACGATGCCGCTCACCCGTTCCAGCGCTGCTTCCGTACCCCGGAGTGTAATGTACTCGCAGCAGATCAGATTGCCGGTGGTGCGCTTGTGGACAGGACAATAAGCAGCCACTTGAGCCTGCACGCCCGTATCTTCCCCCGCCGTCGGGCACAGAGCAATAATCCGGCAGGGATTGGCAGCCACGATCGCGTCAGCCACCCCCGAACCCCCGGAACCCAAACCACTCGATCCCATCTCCTCGCCATTGGAATTTTTGCGAGCCACTTCTTCCCGCAAAGTCGCCAGCAATTCAGCATTAGGTTTGCCAGTTCTCGGCAGCCCGTAAGCTTTTTGAGCCGCCCTGATGCTAGATGCCGTCATCGGCCCGGTAATACCGTCCACCGGCCCGTCGTAAAACCCCAGATCCGCTAATAACCGCTGAGTTTCTTCGGGTTCGTAGACTACAAAAGTAAAAGTTGTTGCCCTACTAGCGATCGGAACATCCCCTTTTGACCCAGATTCTCTGTAACTTTCCCAGATTTGACTCAATTCGGCCTCTATCTGGTCGAGCGACACATCTTTAGGATTTTGCAGCGAAACCAGAGGCGGAGCTTTCATAGGTGTCATCGTCATAAATCTTCTCTCCCTTGTTATCAGTCATTAGTCATTGGTTATTAGTCCTGGGTCATTAGTCATTAGTTATTAGTTATTAGTTAGTAGTTATTAATTAGTAGTTATTAGCTAATCACTAATACTAATGCTGACCAATAACTAATGACTAATAACTGCTGACCAATCACTCTTAAAGTCGGCGCCACTTGCGGCCGTCTCTGTTAATTAGCAGTTCTGCTTCCGCAGGTTCCCAAGTACCCGCTTCGTATTTAGGAACCAAATCTTGGTCGTTGGACGATTCCCACTCCATCAGAGCCGGAGTTACCACCCGCCAAGCTTCTTCCACTTCATCAGAACGGGTAAACAAAGTTTGGTCGCCCAGCATACAGTCAATTAACAGGCGATCGTAAGCATCCGAAGATGTCACCCCAAAGGAAGAACCGTAACTGAAATCCATATCCACCGTCCGCGTCCGCAAATCCGGCCCCGGCATTTTCGCCTCAAACCTCAGCGAAATCCCCTCGTTCGGATGCACGCGCATAGTCAAAACGTTAGGAGTAGTTTGTTGGGCCGCGGACTGAAAGATTAGCAGCGGAACTTCGCGGAACTGAATCGCAATTTCGCTAACTTTTTTCGGCAACCGTTTGCCGGTTCGCAGGTAAAAAGGCACTCCCTGCCAGCGCCAGTTGTCAATCATAAACTTCATCGCCACAAAAGTCGGCGTTGTCGAGTTGGGAGCAACCCCCGGTTCTTCGTGATATCCCGGCACCTGTTTGCCCTTCATCCAACCTGCGGAATACTGACCCCGAATCGCTGAGAAGTCCAAGTTATTCAAATCGGCCAAGCGAGTTGCTTGCAGAACTTTCATCTTTTCGGTGCGGATGCTGTCAGCGTCCAAGGAATTCGGCGGTTCCATCGCCGTCAGACAGAAAATCTGCATCAAGTGGTTTTGCAGCATATCCCGCAACGCCCCAGATGATTCGTAGTAACCCGCCCGGTCTTCTACGCCTACTGTTTCTGCAACTGTAATTTGTACGTGATCGACAAATTGCCGATTCCACAGCGGTTCAAAAATCGCGTTAGCAAACCGGAACACCATTAAATTCTGAACAGTTTCTTTACCCAAATAGTGGTCAATTCGGTAAACTTGCTGTTCTTGGCAAACCTGCTGCACGACTCGGTTGAGAGCTTTTGCCGAACTCAAGTCGCGGCCGAAGGGTTTTTCAATTACCAAGCGGTGTTTTGCTGGATCGACCAGCATTTGAGCCGCGCCCAGTTGCCTAATTGCTTCTGGGAAAAAGTTCGGGGAAACCGAGAGATAAAATATGTGATTGCCGCGAGTTCTCCTTTCTTCGTCGAGTTCCGCTAAGAAAGCTTTGAGTTTTTGATAGCTTTCCGGGTTGTCAATGTCGCCGGGACAGTAGTACAAACCTTTAGCGAAATCTTGCCAAAATTCTTCATTGCCAATGCCGCCGCCAAATTCTTCAATGCCTTCGCGCATTTGCTCTCGGAAGTAATCGTGACTCCAAGGGCGGCGGGCTACTCCCACGACGGTAGTTTCCGGTGGCAAGCGTCGATCGCGCTTCATCTGATAAATTGCAGGTACCAGTTTGCGCTGGGTGAGATCCCCAGAAGCTCCGAAGATTACCAGAATTTGTGGTTCCGGCACCCGTTCTTTTCGCAAACCGACGCGCAGTGGATTTTCAAGTAGCGTTACCATTATTTATTTTCCTTGTTCTAGTGGTGTTAACCCTGCCAAGACACCATGATAGTTTGCGGTCATTTCTGCTAGTTGCTGGGTGAGAGAGTTAATCGATTCTTAATACTGCTAGAGGAGGCAGATGATTTTGCTCTCTAGGAACTATGACATCCATTAATCTCAAAATTCCTAGAGAGGATTTAAGACTCAGCATTTAAGAACCCAAATAATTATCTATTCCGATTGCTAAATGCTTCTGCCTTTCAGGATACAGATATCTGCCTAAGCGACGGGTGACAACTTCTGCACTTTCTCTTGCAAGGAATCCATCAGGGATTGGAACGGCCCGACAAATTTTGCAATCCCGTCGAGGAGCAAGTCTTCCATCACTTTGTCCAAGTTGATGTCGATGTCGGGATCTTTGAGACTTTCGATCAGAGTGTAAGCTTCTTCAACGTTGTTCTCAATCCGGGGTGCGACATCGCAGTGGTCGAAACAAGCTTCCACGGTGTTCGGTGGCAAAGTGTTAACGGTCTCCGGGCCGATTAGTTCATCGACGTACATGACATCGCTGTAGTTGGGGTTTTTGGTGCTGGTGGAAGCCCACAGCAAGCGCTGCACTTTCGCTCCTTTGGCTGCTAAAGCTTGCCAGCGATCGCTCGCTACGATCTCTTTATACTTCTGGTAAGCTATCTTCGCATTGGCGATCGCCACTTTCCCCTTCACCGCTTCCAGTCTAGCTTTTGTGGAAATATCTGTGACATTTTTGAGTTTCTCGTCAATCTTGCCATCGATATTAATGTCGATCCGGCTCAAGAAGAAACTGGCAACAGAAGCAATATTGCTCACATCCAAACCTTTAGCCACCCGCGCTTCCAAACCGCGAATGTAAGCCCAGAAGGTTTCGACGTAGCTGTCAACCGAGAACAGCAAAGTCACGTTAACGTTAATGCCTTCGCTGATGACTCGCTCGACTGCGGGCAAACCTTCAGCGGTTCCCGGAATCTTAATCATCACGTTTTCTTTGCCGAGGGCTTGGTAATAGCGCATGGCTTCGCTAATCGTGCTTTCTGTATCGTTGGCGATCGTCGGTGGCACTTCAATGCTAATGTAGCCGTCCAAACCCTTCGACTCTGCGTAAACTGGGGCGAAGATGTCGCAAGCGTTGCGGATATCTTCAAATACCAGAGATTCGTAAATGTCCATTACAGATTTACCCGCCCGGATGCCCGCTTCGATATCCGCGTCGTAAATCACATTACCCGCGATCGCTTTCTCAAAAATAGCCGGATTAGATGTAATCCCGCGCAGTCCCCGACTTTCAATCATCTGTTTGAGTTCGCCGGACTCGATCAGATCGCGAGTCAAATTGTCCATCCAGATACTTTGGCCAATTTCTTTGATTTCTAACAGGTGATTCGTTGGTGTTGCTGTCATTACTGTAACTCCTAAAATTTGATAGCTGTTAATTGGGACTGGGAAATTGGGAATTTGTAATTGAAAATTGGGAATTTGTAATTGAAAGTTGGCAATTGGGAATTGGCAATTCGGACTGGAAAGTTAGAAGTTAAAACCCTCTTCCTTCTTCCCTTTTCCTTCTTCCTTCTTCCCTCTTCCCTCTTCCTTCACGCTTGGACTGTTCTAGGATTGCGCGCTCGATCTTGAATAAAAGACTCGACCATCGCTACATTTTCTTTACTGCCGATAATCAAGGGCGATCGCTCGTGCAGCTTGGTCGGCACTACATCCAAGATGTCTTGAATACCTGTACTTGCCCGCCCGCCGGCTTGCTCCATCAAAAACGCCAAAGGAGCCGATTCGTAGAGCAAGCGCAATTTGCCCTCGGGGTTTTTCACCGTTCCGGGGTACAAAAACACGCCTCCCTGGAACAAAATCCGGTGGAAATCTCCCACCAAAGCCCCGCCGTACCGGGCGCTGTAGCCTTCGCTGCGGTGTACGTAGCGAATGTAGTCCCTCAAAGATTCCTCCCACTGCCAGAAGTTGCCTTCATTAACGCTGTAAATCGGGCCGCGATCGGGAACCTTAATGTTTTCGTTAGCTAGAATAAACTCGCCCAAACTGGGATCGAGAGTAAAGGAATGAACGCCCTGACCGATCGAATAAACCAGCATGGTACTCGGGCCGTAGAGTACGTAGCCTGCCGCTATTTGTTTGTGTCCGTGTTGCAGCAAGTCGGAAGCAGAACCGTCTTCATCGTCCCCCTCTTGCTTGCGGATGCTGAATATGGAGCCTACATTGAGATTGATGTCAAGATTGGAAGAACCGTCTATGGGGTCGTAGAGCAGACTGTAGCGTCCGATCGGACAGTTTTCGGGAATGTAGTAGGGTTTTTCCATTTCCTCCGAAGCCAAGCGGCAGACAAGTCCGCTTTGCTGGAATACCGAGATAAACACTTCATTGGCATAGATATCCATCTTTTTGACGGATTCTCCCTGCACGTTCGTAGCCCCTGTAAACCCCAAGGCATCTGCCATTAATCCGGCTCTGCTGAGTCGCCTGGCGATCAGCTTGGCAGCTAGTCCGATGCGATTCATCAGGGCGCTGAGATCCTGAGCATCTGTTGAAAAGCTGTGAAGTTGCTGGAGTACGTGACGAGATAGGGTTGTGCAATCGCGGTCTAAGGCTTGCACCTGATCGGTCGGGCCCAGGCGGGTTTCCCCTGTCGGCGCGTTTACCATGATTTTGATGTCCTCCCTGTCTTGCTGCTCTGGATTTGGGTTCGATGGAGTCCTTGACACTTGCTCCTGAATCGGCTACGAGACCGATCGTCCCCCAACTTCTATCTTAGGAAGGGTTTTGCCAAAGGGCGTCGAACTTTAGGTGAATTTTAGATCCGCATCGAAAATTGAGGAGTTCGATCGACTGTTGAGCCGGAAAGTGTATCAAAAATCACTATAATTTTTTATTAACCGCAGAGGACGCAGAGGGCGCTGAGAGAGAAAGTGGCGATAGAGAAGCCTACGAACGTTGGCTAGCATCTCAAAAAGACCGACAACTTCCTTTGCGCGAAGAAGATGTAGAACCTATTGTTAATTTGCCGGAATTGCTTGCAGGCATTTACGATCGCGTCGGCTATGATTATCGGCTCGATTACGATCGAGATCCCGTACGTAAATTTTCGCCAAAGGTGATATGACACTCCAAAATTCTGGGTAAGCTATCCATAGAAATACGGTAATTGAAATTTAAGCAAATATACAGAGTCAGTCATTGACTTTTCTATTGACTTGTTTGAAATATACTCAGACACTCAATTTACATTGCATAAATTTTTCAAAATTTGAGTTACAAAAACCCAACTAGAAAATGTTTCTTGGTACTCATCAACCCAGGATAATGCTATGGATATTATTCAAAAAAATTCCCATAACTTAGTCAAACACTATCAGATTAAAAATCTACTCGGAGAAGGCGGTAGTAGCACAACTTACGAAGCCCTTGACCTCAAAACAAACCAGCGAGTCGCACTCAAAGCTTTGTCTTTACAGAAGATGAACGACTGGAAAGTGTTGGAACTATTTGAACGAGAAGCCAATGTTTTATCAAAATTGAATCATCCGGGAATTCCGCGTTATTTGGATTATTTTTATGTCGATACTCCCGACAACCGTTGTTTTTATATAGTACAAGAACTGGCCCAAGGGCAATCTCTAGCAAGTTTAGTCGAAAGTGGCTGGCACGCTAGTGAGTCCGAAATTCAACGCATTGCTACACAAATTTTGGAGATTTTAGTTTATCTCCATTCACAGACACCACCTGTTATCCACCGGGATATTAAACCAGAAAATATTGTTTTCAAATCGCCGATCGATTCCCACAAAGAAAAAGACTGGGCAGTCTGCTTAGTAGATTTTGGAGCAGTACAAAACACTTATTACAATACTTTAATGCGAGGAAGTACCGTAGTTGGAACCTATGGTTATATGGCTCCAGAACAATGTCTCGGACAAGCCGTACCTGCAACAGATTTATATGGTTTAGGAGCGACATTGTTGTATTTACTAACCCACCGTTCCCCGGCGGAATTACCAACAAATATACTAGAGAGAGATTTTCGCTCTCAAATTCAGATTTCTTCAGCATTTGCCGATTGGTTAGAAAAAATGATAGCGTCAGACTTAGAAAACCGCTTTAACTCGGCAAAAGAAGCGCTTGAATTGCTGCGCCATCCTCGAATAGTTAGCGTTAAATCCGATCGATCGACGCAATGGGAAAAACGCCTCAAAATAGGAATTGCTGCTATTGCTACTGTTGCTGTTTTAAATCACTTTAAATATCCCATCCTCAACCGGATTGGATTCACACCCGATGCAGTTATCAATGCTGTTGAACAGGGAGATACTAAAACTGTTAGGCATTATCTGGATCTTGGTATTAGTGCCAATAGCAGGGTAGGCAATTATAATTTACTACACTTCGCTGGCTCAAAAGAGGTGGCAGAATTGTTAATTGCCAAGGGTGTAGATGTCAACGTTAAGGGTACACATGGCGGTACCCCATTACACATGGCTGCTGTGTCCGATCGCATAAAAGTGGCACAGACGCTAATTGCTAAAGGTGCAGATATTAACGCCAGGACAGGAAGTCTATATTTTAATAGAACTCCGCTGTTCTCTGCCCGATCGCCTGAAATGGCCAAGTTGCTGATTGCTAAAGGTGCGGATGTCAATGCCAAAAACAAAAATGGCATGACTCCTCTACATACGGCGCGATCGAAGGCGATCGCAAAGATACTACTCGCCGCAGGCGCAAAAATTAACATCAAAGAAGACAATGCCCAAAATGGCAAGAGTACAGCTTTATTACATAACGCAGCCCAAATAGGTTTTAAGGAGTTGGTACAACAGCTAATTAAAGACGGTGCAAATGTGGCGATCCGCGATGACTATCGAAGAACTCCACTGCACTATGCAACCACAAAAGAAGTTGCTGCTTTGCTAATGTTGGATGTCAATGCTAGGGACAAATCTGGAAATACTCCGTTACACCTAGCTGTCGATCGAGGATCTCAAGATCTCGCTGAACTGCTAATTGCTAATGGTGCAAGGGTTAACGTTAGAAATGAGAACGGTCAAACTCCATTGTATCGAGCGATCGCGATCGGACACAATGAGATTGCTGCACTGCTAATTAACAACGGTACAGATGTCAATAATATAGATGGATCTGGCACAACTCCACTGCACAAAGCCGCACATTATGGCACTGTAAAAATCTTAAAATTGCTGATTGCTAAAGGTGCAGAAATTAATATCCAGGATAATCAAAGAAAAACTCCACTGGATATCGCCGTAGACCTGAAACTTCAGGATACAGTGGCGCTGCTAATTAGTAAAAACCCAGATGTTAATAGTGAAGACAAAGAAGGCAGAACTTTATTACATATCGCTCTCGATTTCAAACTTGAGGATGTAGCCAAACAACTCATTGCCAAAGGTGCATTCGTTAATGCCAAAAATAACTTGCTTCAAACTCCCCTGCATCTTGCTGTTGCTCAAGGCTCTCAAGATATCGCTGAACTGCTAATTGCTAATGGTGCAAGGGTAAACGTTAGAAATGCGAACGGTCAAACTCCATTGTATCAAGCGATCGCGATCGGACACAATGATATTGCTGCACTGCTAATTAAAAACGGTGCAGATGTTAATAATAGAGATAAGTGTGACACAACTCCCCTGCACAAAGCAGCACATTATGGCACTGTAGAAATCTTAAAATTACTGATTGTTAAAGGTGCAACAATCAACGCTACAAACTGCTATGGCGACACGCCCCTAAAGATAGCAGCAACCAACTGGAACCCCGACGGAGAAGCAGCAGCCAAAATACTCATATCTCGCGGTGCAACCTACTAATCATCCACAATCAACTCTGGCACAAAAATATGAAAACACTACAACAATCGGAAAAAATTATTGCTGAAAGATATCGCATTATCGGCAAATTAGGACAGGGTGGAGTGGGCATCACCTATGCTGCTGTAGATTTAAACAGCAATCAAAAAGTTGCACTCAAAGCTTTATCCCTGCGCCTGACAACTGAATGGAAGAAAATCGAGTTATTTGAACGAGAAGCAAAAACTTTATCGGGATTGAATCATCCGGGAATTCCTCGCTACATTGACTACTTTCAAGTGGATACTTCCCAAGATCGTTGTTTTTATATCGCCCAACAACTCGCACCGGGAAAATCTCTCGCACAGTTGATAGAAAATGGCTGGAAACCAAATGAAGCGCAAGTTCGTCATATCGCCTATCAATTGCTAGAAATTCTGGCTTATCTGCAATCGCTGTTACCTGCTACTATCCACCGAGATATTAAACCCCAAAATATTATTCTGCAAAAAAATGGGCGAGTCTTCCTAGTTGATTTTGGCGCCGTTCAAAATACTTACCATCATACCGTTACTGGAGGCAGTACCGTTGTCGGAACCTACGGTTACATGGCACCAGAACAATTCAGGGGAAAAGCTGTATTATCAACAGATTTGTATGGATTAGGAACAACGCTGCTTTTCCTGTTAACCCAGAAATTTCCATCGGATTTACCCAGACAAAAGCTGAAGGTAAAATTCCGCGATCGCGTCTCTATTTCTACAGAGTTTGCCGAGTGGTTAGATCAGATAATTGAACCCGCAGTTGAAGATCGATTTCAATCAGCCAAAGATGCTTTATTAGCGCTGCGAGGGGAACAGCCAAGTGGGATTAATCCCGAAAAAATGTTTAAGCGCTCGCCACAATCCCGAATTACTTTAATTGACGCGAAACGGTGGTTATTCATCCATATACACCCCGATCGTTCACCTAGCAGACTCAAAGGGTTTTTCCACTTCATTCATCTGACTTGTAAAGTTTTACTTCCCTGCTCTTTGCTCCTTCCAATTTTCCACTTATTACTAGGGGTGATACCCGTACCGCTGGACTCGACAGTTAGCTTGTTTAAATACACTGTAGCCGACTGGCTAGGTAAATTATTTCCGCTATTTGTATTTATATCAATCATAGCTGTAATAATATTTACCGTATTTTATGCTTTGATGTGCTTGTGTTGGATTGATTATTATCTATTCACTAGACCAAGACCAATTCAAATCAGCCCTCAAGATATCCAGCGGGTAAAGTTGAGCGGAATTCATCTGCCATTGCTCAAAAAATCGATGACTTTTTGCGGGATTCGCGCCAAGTCGCGTAACTATTGTTTTGGCTTATTTTTGCCGCAAGCTGAGAAAGAATGGTTGGTAGGGGAATTGAATGATTGTTTAAGTAAACTAAAATAAATCATTGTTGTTATCCACAGAGTTGATAAAAAAACCGTTTTTTTTCTGAGTGCGTGGATTAAATAAGTGCGGAAGTATAGAAGATTTTATGTACTAATTTAGGCAAGAATAATCATCAAAAAATCCTGGATATGGCATGAGAATAAAACTATAAAGAATCTCGATATTTATGAAATAGGACTGCAAAAGGGGAAGCCGATCGCACTTCTGGAATAGGTTGCTCAAATGATTACTAGAGAGTAGCGATCGCCTTTTCGATTGGTTATGCTTGACTCAGGGCGATCGTTTCTGCCAGTTTACTGACCAACAAAAATAAAGATGTTTGTGCTTAAATACCGTTAAGGCAAGAAATATCTCGCCCTGATTGGGGTAGTGTCGTTAAGCTCCTGTATCTCCTAAGCGTGAAGGTTCCATTGATGAGCATTTATCCTTTAAAGAAAAAAACTATCCTGTTTTTGGCAGCCAACCCCAAAAATACCACCCATGTGGACTTACAGAAAGAGGCGAAGGAAATTGCAGAGGGGTTGCAACGCTCTAAAAAGGCCGACAAGTTCCAACTGGAGCAACAGTGGGCGGTGACGCCAAGAGAGATGCAGCGAGCCGTATTAGATTATAAACCAGAGATTGTACATTTCTCTGGGCATGGTGCAGGAGAAGGCGGTTTAGCCCTAGAAGATGGCATGGGGCAGATTAAGCTGGTAAATGCCAAAGCTTTAGCAGCTTTGTTTGAGGCGTTTAATGAGTACGTGGAGTGCGTCATACTCAACGCTTGCTATTCAGAAGTGCAAGCGTCTGCGATCGCACGTCACATTCCCTATGTCATCGGCATGAAGCAAACGGTGGGAGATAACGCCGCACGAGAATTTGCTGTAGGTTTTTACGATACGTTGGCGGCGGGGGAGTCGATCGAACGTGCCTATAAATTGGGTTGCGTTAGCATCAGCATGGCAGGGATTCCCGAAGAACTTACTCCGGTATTAAAGAAAAAGTCGGATTTTTCCCAGTTGGATGCAGCAGAGCGATCGCGCGATGCTTCTGTTAGCGATATAGTTGAGGAGTCGTCGCCTGTGCTGGAAAATGCGCGATCGATCGCCGCACCTCCCATTTCTATTCTCAATTTAGATAACCCAGAAGGTTCTGTTAGTTTAGATTCACCCCTATATATTGACCGGCCTCCCATTGAATCGGAGTGCTACCAAACTATTGTAAAACCGGGAGCTTTAATCCGAGTCAAAGCCCCGCGGCAAATGGGAAAAACTTCCTTAGTGCAGCGAATTTTATACCACGCCAAAGAACAGGGATATCAAACTGCTTCTTTGAATTTTCAATCGGCTGATGGCAGTTTTCTCACAAATATTGATGAGTTATTGCAGTGGTTTTGTGGTGAGATTACCAATGAATTAAATTTAGAAGACAGGTTAGGAGAATATTGGAGAGGCGTTCTCGGTAGTAAAAATAAAAGCACCAAGTATTTCCAACGCTATCTATTATCTGACAGCGATCTGCCTCTTGTTTTAGGGTTAGATGAAGTCGATCAGATTTTTCAGCATTCCGAAATAGCCACCGACTTCTTTGGATTATTACGAGCTTGGCACGAGCGGGGGAAAAATGAGGAAATTTGGAAAAAGCTAAGGTTAGTCATTTCTCACTCTCAAGAAGTTTATATTCCTCTCAATATTAATCAGTCGCCATTTAACGTGGGATTGCCGATAGATTTACCTGAACTCAATCAGAGACAGGTAACAGATTTAGTGAATCGACACCAATTAAATTGGTCAAATCAAAAAATTTGTGAGCTGATGGAAATGGTGGGCGGTCATCCTTATTTAGTTCGAGTTGCTCTCTACCAAGTTGCCAGAGGGAGAATTACCTTAGAGCGCTTGCTAAAAGTCGCTCCTACTGAAGAAGGCCCTTACTACGATCATTTACGACGGCATTTAGTTAACTTGGAAACAGATGCAGAACTAGCAGCAACAATTAGACAAGTGATTAACAGCGAACAACCTGTAGAGATTAATACCGGAGAGGCTTTTAAATTGCGAAGCATGGGGTTGATCAAATTTCAGGGAAATGCTGTAATGCCATTTTGTGGTTTGTATCGTCAATATTTTCGCGATCGCCTAGCCTCTCGCCAACCGAATATTCCTCCTGTGCAACAAACGAGTAGCCAATCAAGCTTGCACGTAGAAAGTAATTTAGCAGCTATTATGTTTTCGGATGTTGTTAATTCCACCGCTTTATCAGTTGCCAACCAAAAGCTGACACTAGAATTAGTAAATCGAGATTTCAACATCATCCGAGGCATCTGCGTTAAATATCAAGGCAAAGTCCTGAAAGAAATGGGCGATGGTTTATTAATTTGCTTTCCCGAAAGTGCCGTAAAAGCAGTTGCCTGTGCGCTAGAAATACAACGAAATTTCGCCGAAGCTGCTACAACCTTACCTGCGAGTCATGTCCTCCAACACCGCATTGGTATTCACTTGGGAGAAATTTTTTCTCTTAATAATGATATCAGGGGGGCTGGTGTAAATTTAGCTGCTCGTTTAGAAGGGAAAGCAGAGCCAGGAGGAATCTGTATTTCTGAGACAATTTATCAAGTCGTTAAAACCCATTTATCTTTAAAGGTGATTGACTTAGGTATGCAAGAGTTAAAGGGAATTCCTGAACCTGTACGACTGTACAAATTGATTCCTTAATTTTCTGATTTTCCACCTATAAATTAACAATAACCTATGAAAGATTATCAATATCAAGTTGGAGGTAGCCTTCCTGCAAACGCCCCAACTTATGTCACTAGAAAGGCGGATGAAGAACTTTATCAAGCTTTAAAAGCCGGAGAATTTTGCTATGTTCTTAATTCCCGACAAATGGGAAAATCATCCCTTCGAGTGCGGACAATGCAGCGGTTACAAGCAGAGGGTATCGCCTGTAGTAGTATTGATATCACAGAAATTGGCACATCAGATATCACTCCAGAACAGTGGTATGCGGGTGCAATCTATAGCATCGTTAGCCGATTTGATTTGGATGACGTTTTTGATTTAGATGAATGGTGGGAGCAGAATAGATTACTATCGAATGTGAAACGATTTAGTAATTTTATTGAAGAAATATTATTAAAATATCTCTCAGAAAATATAGTGATTTTTATAGATGAATCGGATAGTTTACTCAGCTTAAATTTTAAAATAGAAGATTTTTTTGCTGTGATTCGTGATTGCTATAATAATCGGGCAGATAAACCCGACTATCGTCGATTAACCTTTACAATGTTGGGGGTGGCAACTCCTTCAGATTTAATTCAAGACAAGCGACGCACTCCGTTTAATATTGGTCGAGGAATAGAGTTAACGGGGTTTCAATTAGCAGAATCCCAACCTTTGGCAGTGGGGTTAGAAACTCAAGCAGAAAATTCTCAAGCCTTGTTAGAAGCGGTGTTATATTGGACGGGTGGACAGCCATTTTTGACGCAAAAAATTTGTAACTTACTGCTCAATCATGCCAATTCTGCATCCAGACAAAATCCTGCTGAGTGGGTAGAAAATTTAGTTCGAGAAAAGCTAATTGAAAATTGGGAAGGACAGGATGAACCGGAACATTTGAAGACGATTCGAGGTCGCATCTTACGCAGTGAACAACGGGCAAGTCGGTTGCTGGGTTTATATCAGCAAATTTTGCAAAATAATGAGATAGCGGCTGATGATAGTCCTGAACAAATGGAACTGCGGTTAACTGGTTTGGTGGTTAAGCAGTCGGGTAAACTTAAAGTTTATAACCGGATTTATCAATCGGTTTTTAACCTAGATTGGGTGGAAAAACAATTAGCAGAACTTCGCCCTTACAGCGAAAGTTTTAAAGTGTGGATAGAGTCTGATTGTAAAGATGAATCGCGACTATTGCGGGGGCAAGCGTTGCAAGATGCTCAAACTTGGGCAGTAGAGAAAAGTTTGAGCGATTTAGATTATCAGTTTTTAAATGCCAGTCGGGAATTACAACAACGGGAAGTTGAACGAGAGTTAGAAACACAGAGACAAGCTAATCAAATTTTGAAAGAAGCGAATCAGACGTTAATTAAAGCGCAGGAATTGGCCACATATAAAATCACTCAAGCCCAGAATTTAGCAAATGTCATCCAGGAAACTGCTTTTTCTAATGAATCATTTCGTTTAGGACAGACATTCCAAGCACTGTTGGAAGCATTAAAGGCAGGGCAAGCATTCAAACAATTAGATGCTTCCGCCGAGACGACAAAACAGATTAGAGGACGAGTGATAGCTGCACTGCAACAAGCCGTTTCCGAAGTCAAAGAACGCAATAGTTTGGAAGGGCATACCAGTATGGTCAATAGGGTCGCCTTTAGTCCCGATGGCAAAACTTTGGCTTCTGCCAGCGATGACAACACCATCAAACTGTGGCACCTGCAAACCCAAAAAGAAATCGCTACTCTCACTGGACATAGCTGTTGGGTCAATAGCGTCGCCTTTAGTCCCGATGGCAAAACTTTGGCCTCTGCTAGCGATGACAAAACCATCAAACTGTGGCACCTAAAAACCCAAAAAGAGATCGCTACCCTCACTGGGCATAGCAGTGGTCTCTATAGCGTTGCCTTTAGTCCAGATGGCTTGACTTTGGCTTCTGCAAGCAGTGACAACATCATCAAACTCTGGAACCTGCAAAGCCAAAAACCCATCGCTACCCTCACCGGGCATAGCAATTCTGTCTTGAGCGTCGCCTTTAGTCCAGATGGCTTGACTTTGGCTTCTGCAAGCTTTGACAACACCATCAAACTCTGGAATCTGCAAACCCAAAAACCCATCGCTACCCTCACCGGGCATAGCAATTGGGTCTATAGCGTCGCCTTTAGTCCAGATGGCTTGACTTTGGCTTCTGCAAGTAACGACAACACCATCAAACTGTGGCACCTGCAAAGCCAAAAACCCATTGCTACCCTCACCGGGCATAGCAATTCTGTCTTGAGCGTCGCCTTTAGTTCAGATGGCTTGACTTTGGCTTCTGCAAGCAGTGACAACACCATCAAACTGTGGCACCTGGAAAGCCAAAAGCCCATCGCTACCCTCACCGGGCATAGCAATCCGGTCTATAACGTTGTTTTTAGTCCCGATGGCAAGACATTGGCTTCTGCAAGTAGTGACTACACCATCAAACTGTGGAACCTCGAAAGCCAAAAACCCATCGCTACCCTCACCGGGCATAGCAGTTGGGTCTATAGCGTCGCCTTTAGTCCCGATGGCTTGACTTTGGCTTCTGCAAGCTTTGACAAAACCATCAAACTGTGGCACCTGGAAAGCCAAAAACCCATCGCTACCCTCACCGGGCATAGGAATCCGGTCTATAGGGTCGCCTTTAGTCCAGATGGCTTGACTTTGGCTTCTGCAAGCAGTGACAAAACCATCAAACTGTGGCACCTCGAAAGCCGAAAACCCATCGCTACCCTCACCGGGCACAGCGATTCTGTCTATAGCGTCGCCTTTAGTCCAGATGGCTTGACTTTGGCTTCTGCAAGCTTTGACAGCACCATCAAACTGTGGAACCTGCAAAGCCAACAACCCATCGCTACCCTCACCGGGCATAGCAATTCTGTCTATAGCGTCGCCTTTAGTCCAGATGGCTTGACTTTGGCTTCTGCAAGCAGTGACAACACCATTAAACTATGGATTTGGAATTTCGATAAACTAATGGCATTCGGTTGCAACTGGATTAGTGATTATCTCAGAACCAATGCGAAAGCAACAGAAGAGGATAAACAGATGTGTGCTGATTACCTCAACCAAGAGTCAATCAAATTAGAGACAGGTAACAGATTTAGTGAATCGACACCGATTAAATTGGTCAAATCAAGAGATTTGTGACTTAATGGAAATGGTGGGTGCTCATCCTTATTTAGTGCGAGTTGCTCTCTACCAAGTTGCCAAGGGGAGAATTACCTTAGAGCGCTTGCTAAAAGTCGCTCCTACTGAAGAAAGCCCTTACTACGATCATTTACGATGCCATTTAGTTAACTAGCAAAAAAAGGCATAACTAGCAGCAACAATTAGACAAGTGATTAACCGCGAAAAAGAAGTTAAAACCCACTCACCTTTAAATGTGATTGACTTAGGTATGCAACAGTTAAAGGGAATTTATGAACCTGTACGACTGTACAAATTGATTCCTTGATTCTCTGATTTTCCACCTATTAATTACCAATGACCTATGAAGGATTATCAATATCAAGTTGGAGGTAGCCTTCCTGCAAACGCCCCAACTTATGTCACGAGAAAGGCGGATGAAGAACTTTATCAAGCTTTAAAAGCCGGAGAATTTTGCTATGTTCTTAATTCCCGACAAATGGGAAAATCATCCCTGCGAGTGCGGACAATGCAGCGGTTACAAGCAGAGGGAATCGCCTGTAGTAGCATTGATATCACAGAAATTGGCACCTCAGATATTACGCCAGAAGAGTGGTATGCAGGCGTGATTGATAGCATCGTCAGCCGATTAGATTTGTATGACGTTTTTGATTTAGATGAATGGTGGGAGCAGAACAGATTACTATCGAATGTTAAAAGATTTAGTAAATTTATTGAAGAAGTATTACTCAAGAATATCTCAGAAGATATAGTAATTTTTGTCGATGAATCGGACAGCTTAATGAGTTTAAGTTTTAAAATAGAAGATTTTTTTGCTGTAATTCGTGATTGCTATAATAATCGAGCTGATCAACCCGACTATCGTCGATTAACATTTACGATGTTAGGGGTAGCAACTCCATCAGATTTAATTCAAGACAAGCGACGCACTCCTTTTAATATTGGTCGAGGGATAGAGTTAACGGGGTTTCAATTAGCAGAAGCGCAACCTTTGGCAGTAGGATTAGAAACTCCAGCAGAAAAGTCGCAAGCATTGTTAGAAGCGGTGTTATATTGGACAGGAGGACAGCCGTTTTTAACGCAAAAAGTTTGTAAATTACTGCTCAATCATGCCAACTCTGCCTTCAGGCAAAATCCTGCTGAGTGGGTAGGAGATTTAGTCCGAGAAAAAGTAATTGAGAATTGGGAAGGGCAGGATGAACCAGAGCATTTAAAGACGATTCGCGATCGCGTTTTACGCAGCGAACAACGGGCAAGTAGGTTATTGGGACTATATCAGCAAATTTTGCAGCACAATGAAATAGCGACTGATGATAGTCCCGCACAAATGGAACTACGATTAACTGGGTTGGTGGTTAAGCAGTCTGGCAAACTTAAAGTTTATAACCGGATTTATCAATCAGTTTTTAACCTGGATTGGGTGGAAAAACAATTAGCGGAACTCCGCCCTTACAGCGAAAGTTTTAAAGCTTGGATAGATTCTGATTGCCAAGATGAATCGCGACTGTTGCGGGGTCAAGCCTTGCAAGATGCTCAAACTTGGGCCGCAGATAAAAGTTTGAGCGATTTGGATTATCAGTTTTTAAATGCCAGTCGGGAAGTACAACAACGGGAAGTTGAACGAGAGTTAGAAGCACAAAAAAAAGCAAATAAAATTTTGACTCAAGCGAATCAGACGCTAATTAAAGCAGAGCAATTGGCCACCTATAAAGTCACTCAAGCACAGAATTTAGCAAATGTCATCCAGGAAACGGCTTTTTCTAATGAATCATTTCGTTCAGGACAGACCCTCCAAGCACTGTTGGAAGCATTAAAGGCAGGGCAAGCATTCAAACAACTAGATTCTTCAGCCGAGACGACAAAACATATTACAGGACGAGTGATAGCTGCCCTGCAACAAGCAGCGTCCGCAGTAAAAGAGCGCAATAGTTTGGAAGGGCATAGCAATTCTGTCAGAAGCGTCGCCTTTAGTCCAGATGGCAAGACATTGGCTTCTGCAAGCTTTGACAACACCATCAAACTGTGGAATGTGCAAACCCAAAAACCCATCGCTACCCTCACCGGGCATAGAAATTCTGTCCGAAGCGTCGCCTTTAGTCCAGATGGCAAAACTTTGGCTTCTGCAAGCTTTGACAACACCATCAAACTGTGGAATGTGCAAACCCAAAAACTCATCGCTACCCTCAGAGGGCATAGCAATCAGGTCTTGAGCGTCGCCTTTAGTCCAGATGGCAAAACTTTGGCTTCTGCAAGCAGTGACAACACCATCAAACTGTGGCACCTAGAAAGCCACAAACCCATCGCTACCCTCACCGAACACAGCGATTCGGTCTGGAGCGTTGCCTTTAGTCCAGATGGCTTGACTTTGGCTTCTGCAAGCAGTGACAACACCATCAAACTGTGGAATGTGCAAACCCAAAAACCCATCGTTATCCTCACCGGGCATAGCAATTCTGTCAGAAGCGTCGCCTTTAGTCCAGATGGCAAAACTTTGGCTTCTGCAAGCAGTGACAACACCATCAAACTGTGGCACCTGCAAAACCAAACACCCATTGCTACCCTCGCCGGGCATAGTAATGAGGTCAATAGCGTCGCCTTTAGTCCAGATGGCTTGACTTTGGCTTCGGCAAGCTTTGACAACACCATCAAACTGTGGCACCTGCAAAGCCAAACACCCATTGCTACCCTCACCGGGCATAGCAATCCGGTCTATAGCGTCGCCTTTAGTCCAGATGGCAAAACTTTGGCTTCGGCAAGCTTTGACAACACCATCAAACTGTGGCACCTGCAAAGCCAAAAACCCATTGCTACCCTCACCGGGCATAGCAATCCGGTCATTAACGTCGCTTTTAGTCAAGATGGCAAAACTTTGGCTTCTGCAAGCAGTGACAACACCATCAAACTGTGGCACCTGCAAAGCCAAAAACCCATTGCTACCCTCACCGGGCATAGCAATCCGGTCA